>JAGQZT010000023.1 GCA_020435335.1 Flavobacteriales bacterium
ATGAACTTGACAAAATAGGTATTCATTATAGGATTTTCAGTAGATCAAAAGATGAAAAATCCATTACAGAAAAAATTGCCAGAAAAGCAAAAGAAGGAAGTCCGTATGAGACAAATGGCAAATTAATGCAAGATATTATAGGAATTCGAGTAGTGACTTATTTTAGAGATGATATCAACTTGGTTAAAGATATCTTATCTAGAATAATAACATTTAAAGATGAAGAAATAGATAATCCTGAACTAACAGTATTCAAACCCAAAAGAACTAACATCATTTGTTCTTTCAATGAATCTCAAATCAAAACATTTTCAGAGGTTCAACAATCAAGTGAAAAGGAGTATTTTAATGTTATTGACTCAACTTTTGAGCTACAATTAAGGACAATTTTATCTGAAGGATGGCACGAAATTGATCATAGCCTAAGGTACAAATGTAAAGAGGATTGGGAAGGACATTATGATAATGAAAGACTACTGAATGGTATTTATGCCAGCTTGGAAACCAATGATATTGCATTAAAAAACCTTTTCACTGAGTTAGCATACAAACATTTCAAAAGTAAAAATTGGGAAGGATTGATACGGAACAAGTTTAGACTTCGATTTCAACTTATTCCATTAAAAAATGAAATAGTTCAAATCTTAAATGAAGATTTAAAAATTGGCAAAGAGCTTTTCAAATTAGACCGAGAAACCTCACTGATAAAACTCTATGAGTTAGATTTATCACTGCCGGTTAATATGAATAATTTAAGGTAACTATATATCTATTTACACTGATTTTATAAAAAAAAGAGGAATTACTCCTCTTTTTCTTTTGGATTATAGTCTAATCCTTTTTTTAGTTTTTGATTAAAATCAGAAAGTTTATCATTATTAGTATCCTTTACCTTCTCTTCTTTTGACGGTGTATTAACAGTAGAGATATAATCAAACATACTTAATTGTTGATTTGTTGTTTCTTCTTCTTTAATTTTTAATTGTCGTTTTTCTAAAAGCCTACCTCTTCTTGTTGTCCGTGCATTCGGAAATGCTATAGCAATATTTTCTTTGAATTTTCCCATAGTAGTAGAGGCCTTCATAATACCTATAACTGACATTAAATGGCTTGATAAATTATCATATCCAAAATCATTAAATAACTGATGGTGATGACGATTACCACCTGGCTCTGGATTATTTTCCCTTAAAAAATCTGCTACATCAGGGTCAAGAGTGTCATAAATATAATGCATAACATATCTACCAAATCTTTTGGGATATTTTTGCAATGGCATTGGAGGTGTCTTGCCTTCAAGTTTATATAATTGCATAAAAAATTCTCTCGGAAACGTTAATGTCCATTCTCTATATTCTTCTTGCAGGTATGCGTTTAATTTTTCCTGTAAATCATTTACCTTCCTGAAATATTGATAACCCGTAGCTTCATCAACAACAGCATCAATACCTGTTTTAGCACATGCGGTAATAAACATTTCAGCTTGTTCAGCAAGTTTGGCTTGCTGTGGATGTAAACTACCATTTTGACGTGCTGTCAGATAGGCTTTACATATATCAACTACATCATTAGCCTCAATACCATGTATTGTTGTGCTGCCCGCCTTGAAAATCAATACGTTATCCTTAATTTCACCCCTAAATTTGGGGGGTAAATAAGGTTCTACTGACCGGGCTTTTAAATAATTAGTTAGGCCACCACTTTCACGGCCACCACTGATAAGTTTAACTACTTCTCTTTGGGAAAATACTCGTTTTTCATTATTTAATACATAGCAAGGTAATTCAAACATACCAAGCTTCATTATTCCGGTGTGTAATGCTTCTAAATCAGCCATTGATTAATTCTTTATAGGTTAAACGATTTTCAATATTTGATAATAATAAGTTGAATCGATTTGATTCTGAATCTGACCTTGTATTATATCTGAATACAAATTCATCAACATATTTTTGTAAATGCTTTTTGGAGGTGAAGTGGTATATTCCAAATATTCCTCTTTTCAATAAACTCCAAAATCCTTCAATGGTATTAGTGTGTATTCTACCATTCACATATTCACCTTGATTATGTTTTACAACGCTATGGTCATAAATTCTTGCAACACCTTTATAGCCTAACCATTCGTCAGTATAAAGTGTAGCGCTTTCCTTTACATTTTTAATAATCTCTTTAGTTAATGTTTCAGCCTGAACATTATCTACTTTACGTGCGGTTAATTTCCCGTTACGTTCAACCATTCCAACTACCGGGGTTTTGTCTTTTGAACTTCTACCTTGTGAGTTTTTAATCTTTTTATCTGAATGTCGGTTCTTGTTTTTACCTCCGACATAAGTTTCATCAGCTTCAACCTCATTATCTAATTCCGCGTCATTATCAATACCAAAACAGTTTCTTATTCTTTGGAGCATGAACCATGCGGATTTTTGAGTAATATCTAAATCACGGCTCAATTGTAGTGAACTAATTCCTTTTTTATGTGATGTTACTATCCATATTGCCAGAAACCATTTTTGTAATGGCATTTTAGTATTATCAAAGATAGTATCCGTCTTAACATTGAAGTATTTACCAGTATTTTTACACTTGTATTTATTACCTTTACAGTTATAGATTTTTGAAGAAGGATCGAAAGGCGAAACGACGTTACCATTCCATCTAAGTTCTTCTAAATGATTGATACAAGTTTGCTCATCAGGAAAGGCTTTGAGCAAATCGAACATTGAACTAAACTCTTGATTTATCATGTTTTAACTGTTTTGATAAATCAAATGTAAGAAGAAAATTACACTAACGCAAATTTATTTAGTGTAAAATAATATATAGTTACCTAATTTAATATTTCTTTTGAACGGTTTTCTAATCAAAAATGAAAAACTATTAGCTATAACTCCAGATGTAATTTTGAAAGAAATAAAATAAAAAAAGCTACACACAACTACCCCACCGCTGGCGCAAGTTTAACACCGTGTAACTTGTGCCGCCTCTCTCCCGCTTTTGTAACGCGGATGAATTGCGTGAACACTATTTTCATAGCCCCCTGATTTATGACCGATTAACAACCGCATAGCCAGTTAAAGTGTTATATTTGGGTTATACACAAGTGCATGCAATCAATATGAAGAATCAAATTATACTTACACAGGACAGAAGAGAATCCTGTATTGGATTTGATGATGAGTGGTTGATGATTTCTCACGAAGAAGTGCACCAGAATATTGAATCATTACGTTTGCATACAGAGAGTTTTTACAAATCCGGAACAAATGGCTATGCTAAAATCAACCTGAATGCTATTAAGGAAATTCGCTACCATGAAAATTATCCGGATTTTTTTCTACGATACCAATTGCCCGAAAAACCTTCACTGTTAAAAAAGTATTATTTCAGAATAAAAGACGATGCCATCCGCGGCCAATTTTGTAATGAATTGGCTTCCATTTGTTTATTGCCTTTAAAAGTTTCGGAGACAAACCGCTTCATCGGTTTATTTGCGAATATTTTGCTGCTTTTGGTATCCATTTTATTTTCATATACCGCTTTCTATATCTCTTCCGGAGGATTGACATATCACAGAAGGGCATCTGTGAAGTTGGTTTCGGAACTTTTACAACATATAAACCCTGCTATAATTCTAACGATTGGAGGAATAATCAGTTTATTTATTGTTTATAAGATATTCAGGGCATATTTTTATCCATCACAATCAATAACCTATAAATAAATTTATCATGAATTACGAAACATTTAAAAAGGTGCTATCCAAAGCAAACAACATAGCAGTTGTTATCAGTGTCATCCTTGTTTTGATAGGGACAGCAATAATAGTGAATATGCTCTTAGGCATTGAAAATAAAAAAACAGTATCAATAGTTATAGGTATGTTTTTTGGTGTTCTTCTTTTGATTCTTGGAGTTATAGCATTTAAAAGGATGCTTTCCGATCAATTACAAGCAAGAAATGACACTCACCCCATTTTAAAAGCAATCAAAGAAGGAGATAGGGGCTATCTTATGTGGGTTTATGTGGAACAAATCAATACAACCTTAGGCCATGATGGACCTAAAGTAGGGACTTCTCAAAATGTAAATTATTTTACCAGAGACTGTAAGGGAAAGGGAAAAACCATAATGACCGGAAAAAATTATACAGCCGCTGAAATAATAGCGTATTTGTCAACCGAATTTGATATTCCATACCTGGACTACTCTGACAAAACAAGAGAAGCAATGAACACGTACTTTGGAACGAGCGGGTTAAAAAAACTATAAAAATTTGTATATAACAAAACCTAAACTCTGGAGCCCCAACACTGGCGCAAGTTTAGCTTCTCTGCTTCATGAGACGTACTAATCCCAATGATCCCGGCCTTTGATCTTGCCGGACTGGTAGTCTTTGTTCAGCTGCTCGTCTTCCTGGAGCAGTTCTTCGGAGGGTTGTTTTTCGAGTAAGGCATTCAGGTCCGGCTGACCGGCATTCACCCAGGCCGTGTACCAGTAACTCCCCACTTTGATGATGGATTGCGTTAGTCGGCGTTCCACCATGCCGTTCATCATGGTGTGGTATTCGGTGCTGTATTCTTCGCTGTAGGTCTTCACTAACGCCCTGCCGCGGTTCTCGTAGGCATATTTCTGATCCGACGGGAAGCTCGCGTTCAGGGCCCGCTCGAAATCCAGCACACTGTCCTTCGCCGAAAAACTCTGCCTCACATTGTTCCAGGTGTCTTCCAGGATGTCGTCGATCGGTTGCGCCCGGCCCACAAAAAAATCGTAATCCTGGCTCTTCAGTTCCGGCAGGCGCGACTCCCAGAACCCGTGAATGCCTTTCTGGTTGGTTAGTTGCCCGTTGTAATTCTCGGTGGTATGCAAGGGCACGTGCGAATCGCCGATGTAATGTCCCAACTCAGCCGACAGCTTGAGGATGCGGTCCACGTCTTTGTCTTTGAAGGCTTTGGTCAACCGGTTCACCATCACCTGGATGTGCCAGGGCACGATGCCGTAAGCCTGTAAGGTATCTTCCGTAAATTTTTCGACGGCAGCGTTCCAGTGTTTGGGAACCACCTCAAAAGGATCTTCGCCTGGGTGGACATAATGATCGATGTCGATGTAATGACGGGGCGCTTCGCCTTCTACGGAATAGCGGCGTTTGTCCGGGTCGACGGCATGTTCGGTGATGTATTCGATGTTTTTTTTGTAGAATTTGATCATCTCGGGCGGCAGCGTGAACACGGCCATGCGGTTGATCTTCTTGTGCCCGAAGAAGCCCCAGCTGTAGGTGGGTTGATGCATGAAAAAAGGCGCTGAAAGCAGCAGGATGAGCAGGGAAATGAGGTATTTGTGTAGTATCTTCATGTTAACAGTTGGCTCTCTGAAGACATTTCGACAAGCTCAATGTGACAATTATAATGTTATTTTTTATTGCTCACGATCATGTCGCCTTCCAGTACGGGAACGATGTCCGACTGGTCTAAAGTTAAGCAATAAATGATGTCTTCCTCCATGTTGAGTCTACTTAACCGTTTCCGGTGAGAAGATTCCCCTAAGAAGCCATAAAGATCGCCTTTGGCTTGATCGTACATGGTGATGGACGCGATGGTAGAATCCGACAGGTTGGAAAACCGCAGGTTTCTGGAAATTTTCTGCGCCACGGCACCGGCAAACAAGGTATCTTCCAGGTTGAAACGATCCTTCCATCCGGCACACAACAGGATCACGTCTTTATCTTCCTGCTCGATGTAATCGCACAGGGCCGTAAAATTGGTGAATGCACCGATCACAACCCGGCTGGCCGGCTTGGCCATCTCCACGGCGCGTGTTCCGTTGGTGGTTGTGAGTACGATGGATTTATCCTTGTATTTGGTATCCCTGAAGGTCAACGGTGAATTTCCGAAGTCGAAACCCTCCACCACTTCGGCATTCCGTTCGGCGCCAACCAGAAATCCTTCTTTTTTAAATGCAATCGCTTCCTCCAGGGTGGCTACCGGGACCAAACTGTCGATTCCGGATTCGAATGCGGCACAGATCGCGGAAGTTGCCCGGAAAATATCGATCACCACCACCGTGCAATCGTGGTTCTGAAAATAAACGGGAAACAATACCGGCGAAAAAACAACCTCTACTTTCCTGACGTTTCCTGATGAAATTTCACTCATTGAATTTAGTTTAAAGTGAAAAGTACAAAGTGAAAAATCGAGTTACGATCAACTTGCTACTTGCTACTCTTCTATCCTTTATAAAACGGCATCTTCACCACCTGGGCTTTGATGCTTTTATTTCTGATGTCGATGAAGATCTCAGACCCTTCACCGGCAAATTCGGTTTTCACGTAACCCATACCGATGGCCTTGTTTAACGAAGGGGCCTGCGTACCGCTGGTTACTTCTCCGATCTCGTTGCCGTTGGCATCTACGATCTTGTAATGCTGACGAGGAATACCCCGATCCACCATTTCAAAACCGACTAATTTTTTACTTACACCATGCTCCTTTTGCGCTTTCAGGTTATCGGAATTCACAAAATCCTTCGTGAATTTCGTGATCCAACCCAGTCCGGCTTCAATGGGCGATGTGGTGTCGTTAATGTCGTTTCCGTACAGGCAGAAACCCATTTCCAGACGAAGGGTATCGCGACAAGCTAGTCCGGCCATTTTCATGTCTACCGCTTTTCCGGCTTCCTGAATGGCATCCCAGATCTTATCGGCGTCTTCATTTTTGAAGTACACTTCATACCCGCCTGCTCCGGTATAACCGGTCGAAGAAACAATCACATTCTCCACGCCGGCAAAGGTGCCACGTTGAACGGTATAATAAATCATATCCAGATCCATGTTGGTCAGCGGCTGCAGCATCTTCTGCGCATTCGGCCCCTGAACCGCCAGCAACGAATAGGCATCCGAGCTGTTTTTGATTTCCACTCCGGTGGTGTTATGCGCCACAACCCAATCCCAGTCTTTATCGATGTTAGCGCCATTTACCACGAGCATATACTCATCCTGACCCAATTGATACACCAGCAGATCATCCACAATTCCGCCATCGTTGTTCGGAAAACAGGAATACTGCACCTTACCCGGAACCAGCTTGGCCACATCGTTCGACGTGATGCGCTGGATCAACTCCAGGGCTCCTGGTCCGTTAACCATAAACTCACCCATGTGAGACACGTCAAAAACACCCACGTTGTTTCTTACGTTCAAATGTTCATCCGTTAATCCTGTATATTGTAAAGGCATATTGAATCCTGCAAAAGGTACCATCTTGGCGCCCAGGTCGATGTGCTTTTGTTGTAATCTGATCTCTTTTAATGCTGTTGCTTCCATAGAATCTGTTTTAAAGGAAATGATAAATTAGCGGAACAAATCTAATCATTTTAGTTAGGGTTTAGGGCTAGTCCGAGGTTTTTATTTCCGTTTAACATTCATTTAATCTAAGCTTAATTGCTATTTTTGTTTACCATGATTTTTAGAGGTAGAAATACGCCCAGGTGGATTATTTTTTTTATTGATCTGTTCATTGTAGCGATTTCCATTACCATTGCTTACCTGGTTCGTTTCAATTTTTCCATTCCCGAGATCGAGATCGATTCGCTTCCGCTCATTTTCCCGACGATTATGGGCGTCCGGGCCATTTCCTTTCTGATCGCCAAGATTTATGCCGGCATCATCCGGTACACCAGCAACAAGGACACGGAGCGAATCTTCATTACCCTCAGCCTCGGCAGCCTCGGCTTTGTGCTGGTTAATGCCGTTACCTATTTTGCGATGGACGGGAAGTTTATCATTCCCTTCTCCATCATCATCATCGAGTACCTGGTTACCCTCTTCGTGATGGTCTTTACCCGCATCTTCGTAAAGATTCTGTATGCCGAATATGTAAATCAGGATAAGCAAAAGACCAATGTCCTCATCTTCGGGGCCGGAGAAGCCGGAGTGATCTCCATGAACTCGCTCGACCGGGATCAGGGTGTGAAATACAAAATTGTAGCCTTTATTGATGACAACAGGAAAATTGCCGGCAAGAAGATCGAACAAATCCCGATCGTTCATTCTGAAAAACTGGAAGAGATTATCGAATCGAACAATGTGGAACACCTGATCGTTTCGGTCCAAAACCTGCCTGTAGAACGGCTGAATGAGATTACGGAGACCTGCCTGAAACATCAGGTCAATGTGCTGACCGTTCCTCCGGTAAGTCAATGGATTAACGGTGAACTGAGCTTCAAACAAATCAAGCATGTGCAGATCGAAGACCTGCTGAGCCGGACCGAGATTAAACTGGATGAGAAACTGATCTCCAGGCAACTTTCCGGCAAAGTGGTGCTGATCACCGGCGCTGCGGGATCCATCGGTAGCGAGATCGTACGCCAGGTCGTAAAACACAACCCGAAGCAGGTGATCCTGGTGGATCAGGCCGAATCGCCTTTGTATGATATCGAATTCGAGATCAACCAGAAACGAAGCGGCAAGAGTTGTGAGGTGGTGGTTGGTGACGTACGCAGTAAAGAGCGGATGTACAATGTTTTCCGAACCTTTAAACCGCAGATCGTTTACCACGCCGCAGCTTACAAGCATGTTCCGTTGATGGAGAACAATCCGTCGGAAGCCATCCTCACCAATGTACTGGGTACGAAGATCATTGCCGATCTGGCCGTAGAGCATGATGCGGAGCGCTTTGTGATGGTCTCAACGGATAAGGCGGTGAATCCGACCAACGTGATGGGTGCTTCCAAGCGCATCGCGGAGATCTACACCCAATCGCTGAATGCCAAAGCCAAAACCGATTTCATCACGACCCGTTTCGGGAATGTACTCGGTTCGAACGGCTCCGTGATCCCGCTCTTCAAAAAACAGATCGAAAAAGGCGGCCCGGTTACGGTAACCGATCCCGATATCAACCGCTATTTCATGACCATCCCCGAAGCCTGTCAGCTGGTGCTGGAAGCCGGCGCCATGGGGAACGGCGGGGAGATCTATGTGTTCGATATGGGGCAATCGGTGAAGATCGTTGACCTCGCCAAGAAGATGATCAAGCTTTCGGGGCTGGAACTGGGTAAAGACATCCAGATCGTTTATACCGGTTTACGTCCGGGAGAGAAATTATACGAAGAACTGCTCAACAACAAAGAGAATACGCTGCCGACCAAAAATGATCAGATTATGGTGGCCCAGGTGAAGGAATACGATTTCGATGAAGTGAACCGCAAGATCGAACACCTGATTGCGCTGTTCAACACGCAGGATAATATGGCTATCGTAAAGGAAATGAAAGACTTAGTTCCCGAATTCAAAAGCAAGAACTCGCCTTACGAAAAGCTGGACAACGATTAGTTGAAACTGATCTCATCCGACCCTTTCTTATCCGGTTATTATTAATTAATTTTACGGCTCTAAGATTATTATTCATTTAAACTATACAGAAAATGGCAAACGCATTTTTTACTCCACCAATTGCAGAGAACGAGCCGGTATTGGGATATGCCCCAGGAAGTCCGGAACGTGAAGAACTTTTAGCTACTGTTAAAGCCATGAAGTCGAAACCGATCGATGCCCCGATGATCATCGGAGGGAAAGAAGTGAGAACAGGCAATCTGGTGAGTATGCACCCGCCTTACGAACATGCTCACAACCTGGGGAATTTCCACATGGGAACCGGTGAACACGTGAGCCAGGCCATTCAGGCAGCCATGGCCGCCCGTGAAAAGTGGGCCAATACACCGTGGCAGGATCGTGCGGCTATTTTCCTGAAATGTGCCGAATTGCTGGCCGGACCTTTCCGTCAGAAAATGAATGCGGCCACCATGCTCTGCCAAAGTAAAAATGCCCATCAGGCCGAGATCGATGCCGCTTGCGAGCTGATCGATTTCTTCCGTTTTAATGTGCAGTATATGGCCGACATCTACGCCGAACAACCGGAATCCCCGCTGGGCTTGTGGAACCGTATCGAATACCGTCCACTCGAAGGATTCGTATTTGCCATCACACCGTTTAACTTCACAGCCATTGCCGCCAACTTGTGTGCTGCTCCGGCCATGATGGGGAACGTGGTGGTTTGGAAGCCTGCCGACACGCAGATCTACTCTGCCCAGGTGATCATGGAACTGTTCCGGGAAGCCGGACTGCCGGACGGTGTCATCAACATTGTTTATTGTGATGGCCCTGCTGCCGGAGATGTGGTATTCAAGCATCCTGACTTCGCCGGATTGCACTTCACCGGATCTACAGCCGTGTTCAAACACCTGTGGAAAGAGATCGGCACCAACATCGACATGTATAAGACTTACCCGCGCATTGTCGGGGAAACCGGAGGAAAAGACTTTATCATCGCCCACAAATCGGCCAACCCAAAGGAAGTGGCTACAGGAATTGTAAGAGGTGCTTTTGAGTTCCAGGGACAAAAATGTTCTGCTGCCTCGCGGGTGTATTTACCATCCAACATCGCCGACGAAGTAATTGCCCAGGTTAAAAAAGACGTTGATTCCTTAAAAGTAGGATCTCCGGAAGATTTAAGCAACTTCATCAATGCCGTAATCGATGAGAAAGCCTTTGATAAAATCGCCAACTTCATCGAATACACCAAAACACGCGATGACGCCGAGTTTATCTGTGGCGGAAACTATGATAAATCCGTTGGGTACTTCGTGGACCCGGTTGTGGTGAAAACCACCAACTCACACTTCAGAACCATGTGTGAAGAGATTTTCGGTCCTTTCGTGACCATCTTCGTATATGATGCGGATGATTTTGAAGGAGCCCTGGAAATCCTGGATAAGACTTCCGAGTATGCTTTAACCGGAGCCATTTTTGCGAAAGACCGTTATGCGATCGGAACTGCGACAAAGATGTTACAGAATGCAGCAGGAAACTTCTACATCAACGACAAGCCGACAGGTGCCGTTGTAGGCCAGCAGCCATTTGGAGGAGCCAGAGGTTCCGGAACCAACGATAAAGCCGGTTCTTACCTGAATCTGGTTCGTTGGGTAAGCCCGAGAACATTTAAAGAAGCGTTGGTACCCCCAACCGATTACAGATATTCATTTTTAGGTTAACATATAAAAGTCAGATCATGAAGAAAATTATCTTAACGATTACCAGTGCAAGTTTAATCGCTCTTACTTCTTGCGGAGGCGGAGAGCATGACACAACAAGTGAAACAACAACCCACGAAACGGCTGAGCAGACCTGTTTGTACAGTTATGCCGACGGTTCGGCTACGGTAAACTGGACAGCTTTTAAAACCAACGACCGAACGGCAGTTGGTGGTATGTTTGACATTGTGAACGTAACGGCCGGTGAAAAATCCAGCAAGGTGACCGATGTATTGGAAACCATTAAGTTCAACATTCCTACTTCAAGCACCAACACCAGTAATCCGGACCGCGACACCAAGATCAAGGAGCAGTTCTTTGGACAGATGGAGGCCACCGACCTGATCATCGGCCAGGTGAAAAGTGCTACAGGTGATAATGAAAAAGGGACCTGTACCTTCTACCTGACCCTCAACAACAGAGAACAGGAAGTTGTTATGAACTACGAGATGAATGATGCCCGGATCAAACTGACCGGCGAGATCGATGTAACGAACTGGGGAGCCGAAGGTGCTGTGGAATCCCTGAACAAGGCCTGTGAAGCGCTGCACACCGGATCGGATGGTGTAAGCAAAACATGGCCGAATGTCGGTTTAGTGATCGAAGCAAGCTTCCACAAGGATTGTCATTGATCACCTGACTCATGAAACACGAGATAAGCCACTGAATTTCAGTGGCTTATTTTTTTTGAGCACTTTGATTTCGGATTTGATTTTTTTTTACGTTTAACACAAAAAAAAACGTATGATACATCCGAATACCGAATTGAAGTTTATCAGCAATGAGATCGGTTACGGTGTGGTGGCTACCCAGTTCATTCCTGCCGGTACCATCACCTGGGTTCTCGATAAACTCGACAGGGAGTTCAGTCCGCTGGATTTCCAGAGCATGGATCCCATCTACCAGAACATCCTGGATTTTTACACTTTCCGTAACAACAAGGGTAATTTTATCTTGTGCTGGGATAATGGCCGTTATGTGAACCACAGTTTTAATTCCAATTGCTTAACTACCGCCTACGATTTTGAAATCGCCATCCGTGATATTCACCCGGGAGAACAGCTTACCGACGACTATGGCTACCTGAACATTCCCTACCCTTTCCGGGGAATTGATGAAGGAACCAAGCGGAAGATCGTATACCCCGACGACCTGAAAAAGTATTATAAGGTGTGGGACAAGAAGATTCAGGCGGTTTTCGGGCGAATCAACGAATTGGATCAGCCTTTAAAAGAACTCCTCTCCGACGAGATGTGGGAAAACATCGAGCGCATCAACAATGGTGAAAAGGAGCTGGATTCCATCCTCAGCAATTACTTCGATCAACAAGACCACAACCATAACTAACAAAAAAGCCACTTCTCAGTGGCTTTTTTTATGGTCATTTAAATTTTATAAATCCAGTTGTGCGCATCGGCTACCCGGCCTTTTTTGATGTCGGTCAGCTGTTTACCGATGGCATTGGATAAGGTCCGTTCACCTAACGGAGGCAAATCGATGCGGCCGTTATCGTGTGTGATTGAGGCTACCTGTGCGATGGTTGCCGCTGTTCCCGTACCGAAAGCGTCTTTCAGGGTTCCGTTTTCTCCGGCTTCGATTACCTCTTTCACACTTACCCGGCGTTCTTCCACCTTGATCCCCATTTCACGGATCAGGGTTAATACACTATCGCGGGTAACACCGGCCAGCGTTGTTTTCAGGTCGAGGTTTGGTGTGATCACGGTATCACCAATGTAGAACATGATGTTCATGGTTCCGGATTCTTCAATAAATTCGTGTGTGTTGGCGTCTGTCCAGATCAGCTGTTTATAGCCTTTATCCTGAGCCAGTTTAGCCGGATAGAGTGCAGCTGCGTAGTTTCCGGCAGCTTTTGCAAAACCAACACCACCTTCGGCGGCTCGGGTATAGTGGGATTCAATTTTTACGTGAATATCGCCGGTGTAATAACTGTTTACCGGAGCGGTGAAGATCAGGAACTTGTATTCTTCGGCCGGACGAACACCCAGCAATTCTTCACTGGCGAACATGTAAGGCCTGATGTACAACGAGCTTTGCTCTCCGACAGGAACCCAATCCGAATCCAGTTCGATCAGTTGCTTCAAGGCATCCATAAACAGTCCTTCCGGAATCTCCGGCATACACAACCTTTTTGCAGAAACATTGATTCTTTTTGCGTTATCCAGCGGTCTGAACAGGAAAATCTCTCCCTGCTCATTCTTGTAGGCTTTCATGCCTTCGAAAATAGCCTGACCGTAGTGTAAAGCGGCACAGGCGGGACTTAACTGGATCGGCGCATAAGGTTTGATGGCCAGGTTTTGCCATTCGCCATTTTTATAATCTGCAACAAACATGTGATCGGAAAATTGCTTTCCAAAAACAATGTTGTCAAAATCAACAGTTGGCAGTTTTGATTCTTTTACGCGTTCGATCTCGATGTTACTAACAATATCCATTCGTTTCCTCACTTTTAATCATGCCCTAAAGTTACCAATTTTACTTTATTTCTGATCTAAAATGCGGTAAATATGCGTTAACGCGATTTTTAATTGTTCTTCGGGTGTTATTTCAGAATTATCAATAACCACGGCATCGTCGGCTTTGATCAACGGATTCTCGGTTCGGCTGGTGTCGTCCATGTCGCGGTTGGTGATGTTCGCAAGTACCTCTTCATAGCTGGTAGAATCGCCCTTGGCCTGCAATTCATCAAAGCGGCGTCGGGCCCTGATTTTGTAATCCGCGGTCATGAAAATCTTCAGTTCGGCCTGCGGAAAGACCACCGTACCTATATCGCGGCCATCCATCACCAATCCTTTTTGCTGCCCCATTTCCCGCTGCAGGTCAACCATTTTAGCCCGCACTTCCTTGATCTTGGCTACCTTACTAACATGGTTAGACACCTCGATCCCTCTGATCTCCTGCTCCACATTCTCACCATTGAGGCAGGTTTCGGAACGGTTCAGATCGGAATTGTAGCTGAAAGAAACTTTGATTTCGGGTAAGGCGGCGATCAGAGCAGCTTCGTTCAGGTCATGGTTATCCAACATGCCGTTGCGCAAAGCATACAAGGTAACAGCGCGGTACATGGCTCCGGTATCAATGTAAATGTAATTCAGCGCTTTCGCAATTTGTTTGGCCATGGTGCTTTTACCACAGGAAGAGTAGCCGTCGATGGCAATGATGATCTTATCCATTGTCGTTGTTGTCTTTCTTTACACGCTTTTCTTTCTTTTCTTTGGGAGGTTTCGGAGCGGCGCTTTTGCGATAATATTCCGACAGATTGGTGGTGATGGTAAAATGATTGGAAGATCCCGCCAGGTGATACCGGGCACTGCCATAGCTGATGTGGAATTTCTTGATCCGGAAACCAACACCCCAGCTAAAACCAACCAGCCCCGGTTTATTGTCTAAAGCCAGTTCGGCCCTGCGTTTATAATTAAACCCGACACGCAACATAAAACTTTGCGAGGGCACAAATTCTCCTCCAAAAACCAGGTGCCGGAAGAGTTCGTTCATTTTCCCCGTTCTGTTCTGATAGGCTTTTTCTTCGTCGTCGAGGTTGTCGTTGGCGTTGGTAGCTACAATGGAATCGTTGTAAGCCAGATTCCAGTTCTGCAATTGGATAACATCGACGGATAAGCGGAAAGGCACGTGCTTGAGCCTCTTCGAAATTCCGGCCTGTACTTCAAACGGGATCGGCTCCCGGTCTCCGCCGCTTACATAGGGCTTGATCTGGCTTCCGATGTTTTTTACCAGCAAAGACGCCGTAAACGACTTGTCTTTACTCAAATAAGTTCCTGAGATATCTGCCGCAATTCCGTTCGAATAATAGACCCATAAATCAGAATAGATCGGCTTTAAATTGGCTCCGACAAAGAAGGTCGAATCGACGATGGTTTTCCCCCAGCCGATAATCAGCGCATACTCGGATGCCGAAAAATTACCGTACTCATTTCCGGCCTCGTCGGTTTCCAGGAACGTACCGTAATTCACGTATTTCAAACCGGCCGAAAAAGTACCCAGCTTGTTGAAGTCCTTGACATAGGAAAAATACCCCTGATTGATATCCGTAAAATAATTGAGATACGACAGGGTCAGCATCCCATCCATTTGCGGATTGAGCAGTGAAGGGTTAACCATGGAAATGGCAGGATCACTGTCGTAGACAGCGATAACACTTCCTCCTAATGCTCCCGTTCTGGCCGAGACCGGAACATTCAGGAATTCAAACGTATTGCTCCCTCCGATCTGCGAAAATGCAGAAACGGCGGTCAGGAGAAATACCAGTACAAGTACTTGTTTGAATCGTGCTATCATGATCAGCTAAAGTACGTATTAATTGACAAAATATTGTGACCGATTCTGAAATAAAGCGGGCGCCGGAATTCGGCGCCCGCATCCGGTTAAATTTGGAGTCCGAGCAAACAAACATCGTCCGTTTGATCGATGTCCTGTCTCCAGTTTTTGAGTGCATATTCCAGGAAGCCCTGCTGCTCTTCTCCATTCATGGAATTGATGGATAACAGGAGCTCTTTCAGTTTTTTGGTATTGAACTTTTTCTCCCGTTCCCCACCGAACTGGTCGGCATAGCCGTCGGAAAACAGGTAGAGGTAATCACCCTGTTCCAATTGCAGTTCCAGGTTAGTGAAATTCTTCTCCACACCGTAGAAATAGCCGATGGGAAACCGGTTTCCTTTCAGTTCGATCAACTCATTGTTTCTTACCACCCACAACGGCCGCATGGCTCCGGAAAACAACAGCCGGTTCGTTGACAGATCGATGGATACCAACGAGACATCCATCCCGTCGCTCATCACATCATACCCTTCTTCCTTCTGCAACAGGTTATTGATCCCGGCATCCAGCGCTTTAAGGATTTCCGCCGGATCTTCCTCTCCTCCTTTCTCTACAATATCTTTAAACACCGAGTTCCCCATCACGGACATTAATGCTCCGGGAACGCCGTGACCGGTACAATCCGCTACGGCGACAAAGAGTTTGCTGCCGTTTTTGTAGTACCAGTAAAAATCGCCACTCACCAAATCTTTCGGCAGGTACAGAACAAAGCCGTCGCTCAGGTTTTCGGTGATCTTTTTCACACTCGGCAGCATGGCATCCTGAATCTTTCGGGCATACTGAATGCTATCGATGATGTCCTCATGCTGTTGCTGCAGGTTTCTGTTCTTCTCTTCCAGTTCTTTCTCCGCCTGTTTCCGCTTGGTAATATCCGAGCCGATGCTGATGATGGTATCATCGGGGCCTTTCGAAGTATTCCACAAGATCCATTTATTCTCCCCTAAAGCCGTACTGAGCTGCCGCTCGTAAGTAATCTCCGTACCGCTGTTGGTTGCTTTGGATTCGAACAGGCGGTTGATGTATTCAATAAAGGTAACGGTTTGTTCTTCACCGCTTTTGGTGAAATTCCACCATCCGTCGCCCAGTAGTTCGTTGGGTTCGAAACCCAGCATGGCTTTTACCGAAGGGCTGACATATTCCACATCTCCGTTTGGATTCGCAACAACGATCAGGTTGTTGAGCCGCTTTAAGATTGTTGTGTATACTTGTTCCATTTTTATACAATTTACCTGCCTTGGCAGTTCTTTTGTTTTCGAGAAAAAATTGTTGATTGTTGAGTGAGATTGCTCTCGTGACCTGAATTACTTATTGCTATAAATAAAAACCGGTCTCCTGTTGTTACGAATATGCATGTGCTGCCACATGATCATCGTGCAACTAATAAAAATGGTTGTATAGATATATAAACTCAACATTCTCTGTAAGAATGGGACAAAGATAGAAATAAATCTGAAACGCAGCTATTCCTGTAAAAAAATTAATAGATCGCAGGGTAAGCGGCAGGATCAACCTCATGCATCATGTTGTAAGCAGCATCAAAAATGTCCTCAACACTTGGCTTGGAGAAGTAATCCCCATCGGTTCCATAAGCCGGTCTGTGCTCTTTGGATGTAAGCGTAACCGGTTCCGAATCGAGGTGATAATACCCTTTCTGCTCCACCAGTATCTTATCCAGGATGAAGGCCGCCGCTCCGCCGGGAACATCCTCATCAACCACCAACAAGCGGTTGGTCTTTTCGAGTGATTCCACGATCGTGTGATCGATATCGAAGGGCAACAAGGTCCGCACGTCGATCAGTTCGGCACTGATACCCGCTTCCTGTAATTGTTGAACCGCCTGAACAGCCAGGTTACAGGTAGATCCGTAAGACACGATGGTCAGGTCAGTACCCTCATTCAGCACTTCAGGCACACCTAAAGGCATGGTAAATTCTCCGAGGTTAGCCGGCATACGTTCTTTGGTCCGGTATCCGTTCAACGGCTCGATTACGATCGCCGGGTCATCGCCCTGAATCAGCGTATTGTAGAACCCGGCAGCCTGAGTCAGGTTACGAGGCACGCATACATGCATACCACGGGAGGCATTGATGATCATGCCCATCGGTGATCCGGAATGCCAGATGCCTTCCAGACGGTGTCCACGCGTACGGATGATCAACGGCGCTTTTTGTCCGCCTTTGGTACGGTATTGCACCGTACATAAATCATCACTGATGATCTGAATTGCGTATAATAAGTAATCTAAATATTGAATTTCAGCAATCGGTCTCAGGCCTCTCATCGCCATCCCGATTCCCTGTCCGACGATTGTATTCTCTCGGATTCCGGTATCAAACACGCGAATCTCTCCGTATTTTTCCTGAAGTCCTTCCAGTCCCTGGTTCACCCCTCCGATCTTTCCGGAGTCTTCCCCGAAGATCAGAATTTCAGGATATTTTCCGAGCAGTTTATCGAAGTTCTCACGCAAAACCACACGGCCGTCTTCCATGCCATCGGTTAGCTCGACTTCCACTTCTTCCACGTTCATCGGTGAAGAGTCGAATTCGGAAAGCAAGGTAGAACTATAGCGGTCGAAATTGGCTTCCATGGCCGAGGATAGCCAGGAGGACAGGGCTGCTTTAGCCGGCAGGTTTTCCTGGCGAACGGTGCGCAACACCCTCTTAATCGTGCTGATCACATCTTTACGGATCGGTTCCGGGTTTCCTTTTAAGGCGTTGTATAAAGGTTCGATGAAACCCTTGTTGGAGCTTTCATTCATTACCTGTTCGATGAGGCCAAGCACCTCGGTTTGTTCAGCTTTAATCGGCTTCAGGTAAGCATCCCAGGCGGCTTTCTTTTCATCCTTTACCTGCTGAATCCCCTCTTTTTCAATCGTATCCAGTTCTTCGGCCGTAGCCAGTTTATTTTGTTCGATCCATTCTCTGAATTTCCGGACACAGCAATATTCCGTTTCCCACTCCAGGCGCTCTTTGGATTTGTAGCGTTCATGAGACCCTGAGGTGGAATGTCCCTGAGGCTGTGTTACTTCAGTAACATGAACCAGAACCGGGCAATGTTCTTCGCGGGCTACTTTCGCCGCTTTTTCATAGGTTTCAACCAGAGCCGGATAATCCCAGGCTTTCACGGTGAATATTTCGTATCCCGGGCCATCTCCTTCGCGTTGGAACCCTTTGAGGATGGCAGATATGTTTTCTTTGGTGGTTTGATATTTCTTGGCTACCGAGATGCCGTGACCGTCGTCCCATACGGACATGACCACGGGAACCTGAAGCACACCCATCGCATTGATGGCTTCCCAGAACGGACCTTCCGAGGTACTGGCGTCACCGATGGTACCGAAGGCGATCTCGTTTCCGTTGTTCGAAAATTGTGTGAATGATTTCAGGTCTTTATTCTCTCTGTAAACTTTGGATGCCTGTGCCAGTCCGACCAGGCGTGACATCTGCCCGGCAGTTGGTGAGATATCCGCCGAAGAATTCTTCATTTTGGTCAGATCCTTCCAGCTTCCGTCGTCATTGAGGCTACGTGTACCGAAGTGTCCGTTCATGGAACGGCCTGCAGAACAGGGTTCGGCTTCGACATCGGTGTGTGCGTAGAGCTGAGCGAAAAATTGCTGGATCGTGAGTTGTCCGATGGCCATCATCAGGGTTTGATCCCGGTAGTAACCGGAACGGAAATCCCCGTCTTTAAATTGCTTGGCCAAGGCGATTTGCGGCAACTCCTTCCCGTCTCCAAAAATTCCGAATTTTGCTTTACCGGTAAGCACTTCCCTCCTGCCCAGCAGCGAGGTTTCCCTACTCATAAAAGCCAGGCGGTAATCATCCAGTACTGTTTTCCTGAACTCGTCTTTCGAAATTTTTGCAGTTGTATCGGTTGCAGTCGCGTTACTCATATCCTTTCAATGTTTTAATGGATTTACTCGATTTCTCAAGCCTTGCGAAGTTAAGCAATAATTCTATTTTTTTCGGGACTGAATACTCAAAAACTGCTGCAATTTAAATCGGTTTTTAATTAATTTTTGATAAGCAGCTTCTTTTTCTATATTTGTTAAGGAAACAATATTTTTAACTTAAACACAACAGACATGGGAAAAGGCGATAAAAAAACACGAAGAGGAAAAGTAGTATCCGGAACTTACGGAGTAACCCGTAAACGCAAAAAGAAAAGCAGTTATCCGGCCACACCGAAAAAGAAAGCTGCACCGGCCAAAGCAAGCGAAGCGAAAGAATCCGCTGAGAAACCGGCCACCAAGAAATCCGCTACGAAAAAACCTGCTGCCAAAAAGGCTGCCACCAAAAAAGCAACTGAAAAGAAATGATCCAAAGCCCTGTTATGCAGGGCTTTTTAATTGCTCCAAAATAGCAATCACCTGCGGGATTAGCGGTTCTTCGTTGTTGGTAATAACAAAGTCGGCATAGGCTTCTTTTTCCGAATCGGAAAGTTGCCGCGACATGCGCGAACGGACCTCATCTTCCGTCCAGCCGTTCCGTTTCATCACCCTTTGAATCCGGGTTTGTTCGTCGGCTTTCACCAGGATGATTTGATCTACGCCCACATGAGCTCCGCTCTCGATCAGAATGGCCGCTTCTTTTAATAATACCGGAAATGAATGGTGTTGTTCGACCCATTGTGCGAATTTTTTTCCTACAGCCGGATGCACAATGGCATTGAGCTGTTTTAGTGCATTGGGATTGTTAAATACCTTTTCGGCCATCAATTGCCGATTTAATACCGAACCGTTATAGACTTCCCCAAAAGCATCGGTAATGGCCTTCCGCACAGTTCCATCCGTGTCGGTAATCTGCCTGGCTTCCTCATCAGATTGAAAAACAGGAACGCCCAGAGCGACAAACAACCGGGCCACGGTCGACTTTCCGCTGCCGATTCCTCCGGTTAAACCAACCAGCAAAGGCTTGTTATTTCTTTTTGATGATGTATTCAACTTTCAGGGGATCTTGAGAAACGATCTGAATAAAGTCCGGGTATTGAACGAGGTTGACCTTCAGCTTCTGATTGAAATGGTCGTTCACCTGGACATAATCCACTTCGGCTTTAAATCTGGCACTTGCCAGGCTGGCCATTTTGCTCAGCGGCAACAAGAATTTCAATTCAATCTCGGAAGGAACGGCTTTCAGTTCCACGCCTTCCGGAACATTCACATAATCAATAACCACTTTCCGGGAAGTTTCGGTGAACTTCTCCACCGGGATGTGCAGCAGGGCTTTCTCAGGGATAAATGTCAGGTGCTGCTGTTGGTAGTCGCCCGAAAACCCTACCGTCGCCGTAACCGTTTCAAACAAGTTGTTCAGGATCAGTTTCTCGGTATACACGGCGTTCAGGGTGTCCACAATGGAAGCCGGTCCGGTTACCGTGGTGATGGAAGGTTTTACTTCAATGCTTCCGAATTGTTTGTACTGCTGCTTGAAGTTCAGCTGAGTAACCGGCAGGATTTCCACCACTTTTTCCGCCCGCTTATCAAATACAAAATAAACCGTATTCGGGGTAATGCTTCTGATCTCCAACTGATCGCCCAATTGTTCGGAGATGACGGGAACAAAGGCTTTGGAGGAGATGGTGTGCGTGCTTACATCTTTTTGATTGTTGAATTGTTTCAACTTCGACAGATCAATGTTGATCTCAGGTTTTCCGAAACTCATCTTGTAAGCCAGCAGATCGAATCCCAGTCCCCGAACTCTGATCCCAAACACTTTGGGTAGTTCATTCAACACCACTTTATCTTTCGGCGCGTTGATGTAATTGGCTTTAAAGGTAACGTCGGTCGTAAATTTATTGCTCAATGCGTTGAGCACCCAAAAAAACGAAGCCAGTAATAAGCAGAATAAAAACACATAAAGCTTCCTGTTTGAGGAAGCTTTATGAACTATATTGCGGATGATGTGAATCGCTCTGGTCAAAGTCTGTTATTTCTTTTCCATCTCTTCGGAAGAGAATTCTTTAGAAATGGCTGATTTTTCCATTTTTAATCGATTGCCCCCCTCTGTTTCAATGATCACCGTATTCTCCTGAACCTCAACAATCTTACCGTGGATTCCTCCGATAGTCACCACTTTGTTTCCTTTCACCAGGCTTTCACGAAACTGGCGTTGTTCTTTTTGCCTCTTCATTTGTGGTCTGATCATAAACAGGTAGAACACCAAAAAGATGGCCCCGAACATAATCAGCGTTTGTATCCCACTTCCTTCCTGACCTGCCTCCGGGCCTGCCATTAATAAAATCCCTAAATGTTTCATTCAATCATTATTTTTTTTCAGGCACCAATACTTCCCCTTTCAGGGCGATCACTTTTGTGTTCGGTATGGTATTGGCCACCAATGTAACTGTTTTATTTTGTTTTCCTGACTTCCCGTTTGAATTGAAAGTTACTTTAATTGTTGCTTCCGCTCCCGGTTTGATCGGTTCTTTGGGCCATTCCGGCACGGTACATCCGCAGCTTCCCTGAGCAGATGAGATGATCAGGTCACTTCTACCCACGTTCTTGAAACGGAAGGCTGTAGACACGACCTCTCCTTGAGTAATTTGTCCAAAATCGATGACTTCTTCAACAAACTCGAAATAGGGCAACATATCTTCTTCCGTTTGGTTAGAGGCCGAATTCGGGTTATCGATCAGATCGACACTCAAGCCTTCCTCTCCCTGTTGTTCACCCTGACCACAAGCTACCAGTATACTCGCTATCAATATGAATCCTGCTATTCTTTTCATGATCTGTTGTTTTGAGATTGCAAATATAGTCAATGCTATAGTTTATTCCATTTTTTACGAATCAATTCATTTTCGGTCTTTACTTCAATCACATAATAACCTGCCGCCATTCCTTGCGCCCGGATTTGAAAATGATTTTGACGAAGCTGATCAATACCAACCGTTACCTGATCTCCAAGGCTGTTGAACACCCGAATTTCCATCACTTCCATGTGTTCTTTTACCCAAATATTGACTAGCTCCTCCGAGGGGTTGGGATACAGAACAACCCTGCCCTGAGGGATCACTTCGTCTACATGCAACACGGTCGGATTGGCCGACAAAATCCACAATTCCGGATCGAAAAACACGGAATCGATCGTAAACGGGATCGTTACATTGAATTGTTCTCCTGAAAACTGATGGTCAAAAACCAATGTTGTATCCTGACCCGCTCCTTTGACATAGATAGGAACCGGCATCTCATAAAACCCCACCGAGGCATGCGACTGGGTCTGACCGATGGTAAATGCAGCACTGTTTCCGATCTGGGTCCATTGCACCTGATAGCTGGGATGACCCTCTCCAAAATACCAGTCGTTGAAGAACTCCGTCAGATTCTGTCCACTGGCATTTTCAAGATGCGTTTTCAGGTCGGTTGTTTTGGCATAACTATAAGCCAATGTATTGTCTGTGAGGTAGTTCCTCACCCCGATTATAAAATCATTATAGCCCAGTTTCCATTCCAGCATACGCAACAGGCAGGCTGCTTTGTAATAGCTCAACCTGGCGCTGAAAATGCGCGATACATCGGTAGTATCGGTACAGAACACCGAACCGTCGGGCTGCACGGTCACCGAATTGATAATCCCTTCCCGCCAGGCCTTCCACCAGGTCGGTGCCAACTCCTTGTGTGCTATACCCGAAAGATACGTTGCAAAACCTTCATTCAGCCAGATGTCTTCCCAACTGCCGCAGGTTACTTTATCGCCGAACCACTGATGAGCCAGCTCATGTGCCATCAGGTTGAAGCTGACATTATTCATCGAACTCATGGTCTGATGTTCCATGCCGCCACCTCTCCCGAACTGGGCATGCCCGTATTTCTCATTGGCAAACGGATAAGGCCCCACCAGCGTATCGAATAACTGAAGTAACGAAACAATGTCCGGGGTACCGATCGACCAGGTGAGTGAATCTTCGGGATAGACATAGTTCAGCACTTCGAGATTTCCGGTCGACAACGGTGCTGTTTCGGAATAAACGGCATAGTTGGTCACAGCCATGGAGATCAGGTAGGCTGCAATCGGATAACGGTGTTTCCAGTGGTAGATTTTGTTCGGTCCGACGGTTGTTTCACTAACCAGCAAGCCCTGACTTCCTGCCCGGTACTGCTGTGGTGTTGTAATGATCACGTCGATGGAATCGATCTTGTCGTTCAGATCCTGTTTGCAGGGCCACCACTCCAGGGCTCCGTAAGGTTCGGAAAGCGTCCAGATCACAGAATCATTGAGGTGCCCCGACTGTACAAAGGTTCCTCCGAGCGAGGTCGAGTTGACCGGTGTTCCCTGGTAGTAAACGGTAACCGAATCCAGGATTCCCTGAGATAAGGTCCCCGGAAACAAAATCTGCAAAGCATCTCCACTCAGCTGATTGAAGGCCATCGGATTGCCGTGATACAAAACGGAGTCGACCGTTAATGCTGTGGACAGATCAAAGTAGATCTCGTTGAACCCGGCCACAACCGGCACAAAGTAAGACGTAACGATACCATTGATGTAATTCACCTGGGGATCAACCTGCCATTCGCAGCGGTGGTATTTGAGGTCGTAATTAACAGCCTGTGCAACCCCTTTGTTGTGCTGCATTTTTTTAGCCGCACTCTTCATTTCCGATTCGGCGATATCGTTCAGTTCCTGAAAGAAATTATGCTGTCCGAACAGGGTAAGGGACATAAAAACCGGTACTATCAGGCTGAAAAACTTCATAACTCAAATTTAAGCATTTTCCGTGAGCTTCACTATTCGCAAAACTGGCAGTACCTGGCATCTTCCTGATGCACAAACGGCAGATTCACATCCGTAATTTCAGTCAGCACTTCCTGCAATACCAGCTCAAACTGATTCAAGAGTTCATCATCAAAGGCCTGTTTGTTCAGTACAACCGGCATAAAACCCTCACTCAGCTTGCGGAAAGAGACAATCCCGGCCGACAATCCTTCATCCATACCATGCATCTGCCGGTAGAGGTAAGCATACATCATCACCTGAAAAGCCTTGACCTGATTCCTGACCTGTTCCAGGTGAGTCATCCGGAGTTCTGTGGGTTCCACCAACCCGGTTTTGTAGTCAATGATGCGCAGTTTTCCGTCCAGCCGGTCGATCCGGTCTGCCTTACCGAACAACTTGTGTTCCCGGTTGCCCAGCTGCAAACTCCCGTGAAGTTCTTTTTCCAGTGCGATCACCACCAGTTCGTGACCTGATTCAATCAGGGTTAACTCGTTATTCAGAAAGGTCTTCACGTAATTCTGAGCTACGTTCAAACTCAGGAGGTTCTTGCCGGAACGAAGTTCCCGGTTGGTATATTTCTCCGAAAACACCCGTATTACCACTTCCGGAGCCTCGGCAAGCATGGTTTTCAGATCATCGGAAGTCAACACCTGATTGAGCCTGTTTTGATACAGCAATTCAAGGCTTTTATGTACAAAATCACCGAAGGTATTCATCTGGATGCTTTCCTCCACCTCATCCGGATCGCCTACCCCGATCACATATTTGTAATAAAAATCGAGCGGGCAAGTCAAATAGGTCGTTAAGGCTGACGGAGAAAATCCCTCCTTAAAACGTTCTTTCAGTTGCTCAACGATAACAGCTGTTTTGGCCATGCTGTAGTCTACCGGCCTGGTTTCTTTGGTCGGATAAGTCAGGAGCTTTTTCCTGATGGCGATGTTCGGATTGTAGTCTTCCAGTTCATGTTCGATCTGCGTTACGAAACGGCTCTGTTCCCCGCTTCCGAATTCGTTGGTTTCGGTATTGTACAGGATGCGGATGTTTTCTGCATTTTGGATCAGGCGGTAAAAATGATAGGCATAGATGGCATCTTTTTCCACATGTGTTGGGAGTCCGTAGGCTTTCTTGATATCGAACGGAATAAAAGAATTGTAGGTCTTTCCTGCCGGCAGCACGCCTTCGTTGGTAGAGAGCAGGATCACACTTTTGAAATCGATGTTCCGGGTTTCGAGCATTCCCAACACCTGCACCCCACGCAAGGGTTCTCCGTACAGTTCGATGGAATAGCTGCTCATCAGTTGGTAGAACAGGTTGTAGAATCCTTTAGCCGTGTCAATAAAGGGATATCGTTCCACCAAAGCGGAAAGCTGCTTGAACAACCGGGAAAACTGGAAAAGGTATTCCAGTTCCAGGGTGTTCTTTCGCTCCTGATCAGTCAGGTATACTTTTTTGGCTGTTTCAATGTATTTCAGTCCGAGCCGGAGTATATCGCGCACGTTAAAATGTTCTTCCAGCGGAAGCATCAGGCGTTCGTTGATCCAGCTGAGTTTCTCCTTGTTGATAAACACCCAGTTGTGCTGAATAATCTGCTTCAGCACAGCGGCACAAACCTCCTCTCCAAAAACGACCTTACTGAAAGGCAGTTGAAACAATTTCACCAGGTCTTTGTGGTGATACGTTAGTTGTTGCTTATGCCCGAACCGTTCGGCATTAACGAGCGTATTGAGGTAGATTTGAAAGAAGTTATTGAGTGCCGTGTTCCGCAGGCTATAGCCCATGGTTACGTTCACGGTTTCCAGGTTATCGGGAATGGATTGCAGCACCGGAACCAGCAGGTTCTCATTGGCCAGAACGATGGCTGTTTCGGTTGCTGCCTCCGGACCAGTATCTTTTAGCAGGTGTGTGAGGTATTTCGCCTGACCAACCTGTTGGGGAATGCCTAGCACCTCGATGTGTTTGGTTTCCGTTCGAAGCTGTTCCCCGGCATAACGGAAGGCTGCTTCACCCCATTTCCTTTTAAATTTTCGGAGGAACATGCCGCTTTCCTGTTCTTCGTTAAAAAAGTAGGCATCCGCATCAAAAAGAACTTCTCCTTTCTGCTGTTTGAGGAGTTCATCGATGAGCACCTCTTCGGCTTTATTAAGTGCGTTGAATCCCACAAACAACAACTGATCGGCCTCGATCTTCTCTCGCACAAACTGCTCCGGATCGGCTTTGAGTGATTCGGCAACAATCCGGTAGGCCATACCCTGATAGGCCATTCTCTTCGACGTGAGATGCCGGTTGTATGCGTGATAGATTTGTCCCAACTGTTCCCAGAATTGAAGGTATTTTCGCTGCAGTTCAGTGAGTTCCTGTCCGTCGACATTCCATACTTCGATGGCTCTCGCTTCGTTGATGTGTTTAAATAATTGGGCTGTTGGCACCAGGTAGCGGTCGATCTCGTTGAAATCGTGCAGCAGGATTTGTCCCCATTTGCTGAACTCATCAAAACCTTCTGGCTCGATTTCCAGGTTCCGGTAGACTTCGTACAGCTCGAATAATTGTGTGGTGTTGTCGATGAGTTGTGCATCGGAGAGTTGTTCGATCAGTTCTTCCGTACCGATGATCCGGGGTAACCAGGTCGGTTTATCGATGAGTTTGGCCAGATGATCTTTGAGGAAGAGCCCGGCGCGACGGTTAGGCAATACCACAATCAGCTCACTCAGGCGGTCGCCATAGTGTTCGGTCAGGTGGTGTGCTATTTTATTTAGAAAATTAATGGTTGATGGTTATTAGTTGATCGTATCAACAAAGTGTGAAGTTACTTATTTCACTTCTAACTTAAACCCGACACCATGAATATTGGTAATGGAGATACGATCGTCGTCCGACAGGTATTTCCGGAGTTTGGAGATGAACACATCGAGACTCCGGCCGCTAAAGTAATCGTCGGTTCCCCAGATGTTTTTGAGAATCAGCTCCCGCGGGGCGATATCGTTCAGGTGCTCGCATAAATAGGACAGGATTCGTGTTTCCTTTTTGGTGAGGCGCTTCTCTTCTTTTTTATAGCTGAGTAATTGGTTTTTGATGTCGAAATGGTAGTTGCCGATGGTGAAGTCTTTCAGTTCCTCTTCTTCGCCGTTGCCCAGCACTTTAGTTCTTCTAAGTATGGATTCGATGCGGAGGATGAATTCCTGGAAATCGAAGGGTTTGGTGATGTAGTCGTCGGCTCCCAGCATAAATCCCTTCACTTTATCCACCTGCATGGATTTGGCTGTCAGGAAAATGATCGGCACTTCCTGATTCACGTCGCGGATGGTCTGAGCCACGGCAAAACCGTCCTTTTTAGGCATCATCACATCGAGGATGCACAGGTCGAATTTTTCATCGGCAAAAGTTTTTAATGCCAGGTCACCGTCAGTACACAAGCTAACCTG
>JAGQZT010000024.1 GCA_020435335.1 Flavobacteriales bacterium
ATCAATCAACACCTTAACTGATCCGTTCGATCAATTGATTCAGGATTTCCTGGGCTGCCAGACTGATCTTGGTGCCCGGTCCGAATACACCCACCGCACCATGCTCGAATAAATAGTCGTAATCCTGTTTCGGGATCACGCCTCCTACGATCACCATGATGTCGTCACGACCTTGTTTTTTGAGTTCTTCGATCACCTGAGGAACGAGTGTCTTGTGGCCTGCAGCCAAAGAACTCACACCTAAGATGTGAACATCATTTTCTACGGCTTGTTTGGCAGCTTCGGCAGGAGTTTGGAACAGTGGCCCGATATCCACGTCAAATCCAAGATCGGCAAACGAGGTGGAGATCACTTTAGCACCCCGGTCGTGTCCGTCCTGACCCATTTTAGCAACCATGATTCGCGGTCGTCGGCCTTCCAGTTCGGCGAACCGGTCGGCTAATGCTTTTGCTTTTATGAAATCGGTGTCCTGCATAGCTTCTGAACTGTATATACCGCTTACGGAACGGGTTTGTGCCTGGTAGCGGCCAAACACTTTTTCCATGGCATCGGAAATCTCACCTAAGGTGGCCCGTTCTCTGGCAGCGTCAATGGCAGCTTCCAGTAAATTGCCCGTGTTCGATTCCGAAAATTCGGTAATTTTTTGGAGTGCTGCAATCACTTTGTCGTTGTTTCGTGTTGCTTTGATCTGACTGAGCCGTTCGATCTGACTGTTTCTAACCTTCGTGTTATCCACTTCCAGGATGTCGATCTGTTGTTCCTCTTCAACCCGATATTCATTCACGCCAACAATAATATCTTTGCCGGAATCGATTTTAGCCTGTCTTCTGGCAGCGGCCTCTTCAATTTTTAGCTTTGGAATACCTTTCTCGATGGCGCTGGCCATACCGCCGTGTTCTTCGATTTCCTGGATCAGCGCCCAGGCTTTTTCAGCGATCTGGTTGGTCAGCCATTCCACATAGTATGAGCCTCCCCATGGATCGACCGTACGGCAGATTTCGGTTTCTTTTTGAATGTAGATTTGCGTATCACGAGCAATCATAGCGGAGTAATCGGTAGGCAAGGCGATGGCCTCGTCTAATGCATTGGTATGTAATGATTGCGTTCCTCCCAGGGCAGCAGCCATGGCTTCCACGCATGTACGGGTAACATTATTGTAAGGATCTTGTTCCGTTAAACTCCAGCCGCTGGTTTGACAATGGGTTCGCAACGCCAATGATTTTGGGTTTTTCGGGTTGAATTCCTGTACAATCTTCGCCCAAAGCATCCGTCCGGCTCTCATTTTGGCAATTTCCATGAAGTGATTCATCCCGATAGCCCAGAAAAACGATAAGCGGGGAGCAAAACTGTCGATGTCCATGCCGGAAGCAATTCCGGTGCGGATGTATTCCAGTCCGTCGGCCAGTGTGTAGGCCAGTTCAATATCGGCAGAGGCTCCAGCTTCCTGCATGTGGTATCCGGAAATACTGATCGAATTGAATTTGGGCATTTTTTGTGACGTGAATTTGAAAATATCTGCGATGATGCGCATGGAAGGTTGAGGAGGGTAGATGTACGTATTCCTCACCATAAATTCTTTCAGGATGTCGTTTTGGATGGTACCGGCCAGTTGTTCCGGCTTCACGCCTTGTTCTTCGGCGGCTACGATGTAGAAAGCCATGATAGGGATAACGGCACCGTTCATGGTCATGGAAACCGACATTTGATCGAGTGGAATCTGATCGAAGAGGATCTT
Source organism: Flavobacteriales bacterium (assembly GCA_020435335.1). Classification (GTDB taxonomy): domain Bacteria; phylum Bacteroidota; class Bacteroidia; order Flavobacteriales_E; family Vicingaceae. Next base: position 1,736 of record JAGQZT010000024.1, read on the forward strand.
CATGTCTTCCACAGAATCGATGGCTACACCGGCTTTACCCACATCACCGACAACGCGTTCGTGGTCGGAGTCGTAGCCCCGGTGGGTTGCTAAATCGAATGCAACAGAGAGTCCTTTCTGGCCTGCGGCGAGGTTTCTTCGGTAAAAGGCATTGGAGTCTTCCGCCGTACTGAAACCGGCATATTGGCGGATGGTCCAGGGGCGCATCACGTACATGGTGGAATACGGTCCACGTAGGTTAGGAGTGATTCCTGCCGCAAAATCCGGATGTTTTAATCCGTTAAGATCCTGTTTGGAGAAAACGGGTTTTACATCAATTTTTTCAGCGGTCGACCAGAGATCGCTTCCCGATTCCATGGTTTGAGCAGGAGCAGAGCCGGCAAACGCATCCGGATAAGCTGGTTGGAGTTTGTCAAGTGTTTTTTGAACCATTTGCCGGGTTAGGTACTCGACGTAGTAGGCTCCGTCGGCCGGGTTTTTCACCTTGTCGAAGAACGATTCTTCCTTCAGGATGTGGCTAATGTTTCGGGCAATGCGACCGGCAAAACTCACCTTGTTGTTGTATGGTAGTATGGTAAGTGAGTTACAGCCTCCGAGGATGGCGGACATGGCCTCGGTGGTTGTGCGCAGGATATTGAAGTGTGCCTTTTCGTCAGTCAGGTCGGCCACGGCTGTAATGGCGTTGATCTCCATTTCGGCGGAAACTTCGAATGGGGTCGTTAGCAGAGCCCATAGTTTCCGGGCTGCCCGGAGTTTGGCAACTTCAAAGAAATAGTTGTTCCCGATTTGATATTCGAAACGAACGGTGTTCAAGATGGCTTTCGGATCGGTGGAGGCATTAATCGCCCGGAGTAAATCCGTAAAGCTGGTTGAAAGCTCTTCAATGGCATTACCCTGGAGGGTGGATGAAATGGTGATCGATTTCAGGTTGCCGGGCAAATCCGATGAAACAGAATTGCCGGAAGAAGGGAACTTGCAAACAGATCCTTTCAGGGTGTTGAGGTCGGTGTGATTACCCAGTAACCCGCTTAATTGCTTCGGGTCGGATGTGTAAAAGTGGATGTGAATGATGTTCAGCATGATGCCATCCAATAGAGCCGACAGCTCCTCGGAAGAGGACAGATCGCCGATGAATGTGATCGAATTGGCACCCCCTTTCAGGGCTTCGAGCGCCAATTGGTTGGCTTTCCGGGCAGAAGTGATGTCGATGTTCACATTGATCAGCCAGCCGTTTTCCGATTTCAGGGGGATGTGATGATCGATCCCGGCCGATTCAGCATTGTAAAAAGGCTGCACGTGAAAGCCTTCATTCGATTCCCAAACCAGATTCTCGTCAAAATCCTTCCCTTTGAGATCGGTTTTAATCTGCTCCAGCCATTCTTGGGTACTTACACGGTCAAAATCCTCAAATAAATTCATAAATCATCCGCTTAAAATGAGGTGTAAAAGTACGAAACACGAAGGAAAGAGAGGTAAAAGTGATGTGCTATTTCACGGTAAAGAGGAAGATCTCCTCCTCGTCTTTTTTCATAAAATATTTTTCCCGGGCAAATTTTTCGAGGGACTTTGGGTTTTGGGTTAATTCATTCAGTTCCCTGCGGGTTTTTTCGATTTCCCGGTTGAAATAGGCTTTCTCCTGATGTTGTTCATTGAGGAGGGAACGGTAGGAGAATTGGGTGATGAGGTTGTTTTGGTCGATAAAGGCAACCCACACCAGGAAAAACAGGAGTGTTACGGCGTATTTATTCTTTAACCAATGGGGAATCTTCTTTAACATATTCAAATGTAGTACCTATCAACAGTAACCTGTTTGCTAAGAAGAACAAACTATTTAACAGAATATTGTTAAACAGTGGTATCTTTGTCCAAAATCAAAGCTATGCTGCAACGAATTCAAAGTTTATATCTGGCCCTTGTCGTTATTTTGGGTGTACTCCTGTTGTTTTTGCCGGTACTGAGTTTTACGGCCAATGAACATCATTATGTCATGAATGCCTACAAAACACTTCAGTTGGACAGCCTGGAGGTATTGTCTAAAAACATGGGGGTTGGTGCTATTCAGGGGCTGGTGATTTTGATTTCGGTAATCGTGATCTTCTTGTTTAAGAACAGGGGGTTACAAATGAAGGTGGCTAAATTGAATATTCTCCTGCTGGCCCTTCAAATTGCGGCCATTGTTATGTATAGTGATGTGGTCAGAAAATCGATTCCGGATCAGGATCCGGCTGATGTGGCGGTTCATTTTGAATTTGCCTGTACCATTCCGTTGATCTCATTGATCTTAACCTACCTGGCCGTTCGTGCCATCAAAAAGGATGATGACCTGGTCAGGTCGGCAGACCGGCTAAGATAGGTTCGCTTCTTCCAGTAATCCGGCTCTGCGCAGTAAGGCATTGCTGTCGGGCTCTTTTCCTCTGAACTTTTTGTACAGTTCCATCGGATGTTCGGATCCGCCTTTGCTGAGGATGTGTTCCTGGAACAAAGTACCGATTTCCGGATTGAAAATGCCGTTTTCACTAAAGAATTCAAAAGCATCGGCATCCAATACTTCGGCCCATTTGTAGGAATAATATCCTGATGCGTATCCGCCCTGGAAAATATGAGAAAATGCCGTGCTGATGTTATTTTGGTCGTTGTAAGGATAAAGCTGTGTCTCCTGTGTTGCTTCTTTCTCAAAAGTTCCGACAGATTCGATGTGAGATGGATCGGTAGTATGCCAGGCCATATCCAGCATACCGAAATTCAATTGCCTCACCATGCGGGTAGCTTCCATGTAGGTGGAAGAGTCTTTAATCTTTTGGATCAACTCCATAGGAATGGTTTCTCCGGTTTGGTAGTGGAAAGCAAACAACCTGAGGGCTTCTTCTTCGTAACACCAGTTTTCCAGTACTTGCGATGGGAGCTCCACGAAATCGCGATACACGCTGGTACCGGATAGCCCGGGATAGGTGGTATTTGCCAGGATGCCGTGGAGTGCGTGCCCGAATTCATGGAACAGGGTGGTTACTTCGTTGAATGTGAGCAAAGAGGGTTTGGTCTCCGTCGGTTTGGTGAAGTTACATACGTTGAGGATGTGTGGCCGGTTATTTATACCGTCTTTGATGAACTGGGTATTCAAGGAAGTCATCCAGGCACCGTTTCGTTTTCCCGGCCGAGGATGATAGTCGCCGTAAAAGATGGCTGCCAGGTTGCCATTGGCATAACGGACCTCGTAAGTTTTTACATCAGGATGATGTGTATCGATGTTGTTTACTTGTTTGAACTCGAGTCCGTATAATTTGTTAGCCACGAGGAAGGCGCCCTGAATTACATGATCGAGTTGAAAATAGGGTTTCAGTTTTTCGTCATCCAGGTCAAACAATTCCTGCTTCAGTTTCTCGGTATAGTAAACACCATCCCAGCTTTGGAGGGTTTCGATCTGATCGAGTTTATGTGCATATTCGGTTAGTTGAGTAATTTCCTGCAAGGCTTTTGGTTTCGATTTCGTAAGCAGGTCATTCAGGAAAGCATTCACCTTTTCGGGAGAAGTGGCCATTTGTTCTTCGAGTACAAAATGCGCATGCGAATCGTAGCCCAGTAACCGGGCGCGTTGATGCCTGAGTTGAACGATCTTCAGTACAATTTGCTGGTTGTCCAGTTCATCTCCCTTAAAGTTTTTGGATCCGTTCGCCAGGCTGATCTCTTTACGGAGGCTGCGGTTGCTGGAATAGGTCATGAAAGGGATGATGCTCGGATAATCCAAGGTAAATACCCAGCCTTCTTTGTTCTTTTGTTTGGCCGTCATGGCAGCAGCTTCAATGACTCCTTCGGGTAGCCCTGAAAGTTTGGAATGATCGGTGAGGTGTAATTCGTATCGATTCGTGGCTGCCAGTACATTTTCACCGAATTTCAGGGAGTTCTGTGACAGTTGTTTGTCGATGTTTCTTAGCGTTTCTTTATCAGCTTCGCTGAGGTTTGCTCCGTTTCGGACAAAGTTTTTGTAATTGGTTTCGAGCAAGGTTTTCTGTTCGGCATTCAGTTCGTATTGATCCCGGTTATTGTATACCGTTTTAATACGTTCAAACAGGTTTTCGTTCAGGCTGATGTCATTTGCAAAAGCGGAAAGCATGGGAGAAACTTCTGAAGCAATCGCCTGAATTTCAGGAGAAGTTTCGGCGGAATTGAGGTTGAAGAAGATCTTGGAGATTTTACTCAGCAATTCACCACTATAATCCAGGGCAGCTACGGTGTTTTCAAAGGTTGGCGGTTCGGGGTTATTGACCAGTTGGTCCACCTCGTTTTTGGCTATTTCGATAGCTTTCGTAAAAGCCGGAATGAAGTGTTCATTCTTAATTTTTGAAAAGGGAGTGGTCCCGAAAGGGGTCTCAAAATTTTCCAGTAATGGATTCATAAGCCGTTGAATTTGCTTACAAAGATACGGTTTCTGATTTTGGTCCGAGCTCTATAATTTCTAAATCTTGGATTTCTTTTTGGTTGATGGTAAAGCGTACGAGGGTCTTTACTTTATGGAATCCGCTTTTTCCGGCAGCTCCGGGATTGATGTGCAGCAGGTTCAGTTTTTTATCATACATCACTTTTAAAATATGTGAATGTCCGCTAATAAAAAGTTGGGGAGGGTTTATTCTGATCTCATCCCGAACATCCTGACTGTAGCGTTTGGGGTAACCTCCGATGTGGGTGATCCAGACGTCGACACCTTCACAATGAAACCGCAGGTTTTTTGGGAATACTTTTCGAATGTCCTGTCCGTCGATGTTGCCATATACTCCCTTGGTGGGTTTGATTTGGTTCAGTTTGTCGATTACGGACAGGTCGCCTACGTCCCCGGCGTGCCAGATCTCGTCACATTCCTTCAGGTATTTTTCAGCTTTGGGATCAAGGTAGCCGTGTGTGTCAGAAATCAGTGCTATGCGGGTCATGGTATCAAAGGTAAATATTGCGTCAATTTATTTGGCTGGTCGACAGAGAAATAATTAATTTTCGCAAATAATCATAATAAAATCGAGTTTAAGGAGTTCTTAAACCCAAACAAGAATCAAGATGAAGAAAATATTAATGCTGCTATTGATCGGGACAACCACCCTGCTGGCCAACGCACAACAACAAGATACGCTGAAATCCAGAGATGGTGACTGGGGCTTTGTATTGAACTTAACCGGACTGATCGATAACATCAACATCGGGAATTTGTCTGATGGAAACAATAACAATGCAATTCTGGCGAAACACCATTTAACAGATACGAGGGTATTAAGGATAGGTTTAGGGTTAAAAACTGTTAGCAACAATTGGTTTACCGGCGATAGCATCTCAATTGGTTCCGGAAACCGGGCGTTAAAAGAAGTGGACTCTACAGAGACCCGTTTTGACTTCTCGGTATCTTTAGGTCTGGAGAAGCACCTGGGAACGACCAGAAGGCTGGATCCTTATGTAGGCGGAGAGTTGCGTGTCGGGAAGATCGGCAGAACCAAGATTGACGCAAACACCAAGATCACGGATGTTACCGGAACCCGTAAAATTGACCGGGTGATCCAGCAGGACGGAGGATTCAATTTCAGCGTGAATGCACTTGCCGGCTTTAACTATTTTTTTGCAGAGCGGATCAGTATCGGGGCAGAATTCAGTTTGGGTTATTTGTATCAATCGTCCGGTGGGGATGAAAGCGAGAGTTTGGTAGATACACCTGTGAGCGGGTCTCAGATTTCCAGTTTTGTGAACCGCGACAACAAAACGTCAGGTAAAGGTTTTGATGTAAATTCTTCTGCCGGTTTAATGTTGTCGTTTTATTTTTAAATCACGAAAATCAACATAAAAAAAGGCTGCTCATCGGGCAGCCTTTTTTTGTTATCTGATCAGGGTTATGGATCCTTTGTACAATTCCCCGTTCACGGTTATGAGGTAGAAGTATGTTCCGTCGGAACAAATATCACCGGCGGTTGTTCTTCCGTCCCAGCCGGCATTAATGAAGTCGGTCATGTAAAGCACTTCTCCCCATCGGTTGTAAATCTCCATGTGCAGGGAAGTGATGTTGTTACCGAATGGTTTAAAGAGGTCGTTTTCGCCGTCGCCGTTCGGGCTGAATACGTTCGGGATCACCAGAATTTCTTCCACCGTGTTGCAGGAATCTACGGTAACGTAGTTGTTCATGTACAACGAATCCTGTCCGAATGCATTACTCACAACCAGGTACACATCGAATGTTCCAACCGTGTTGTAGCAAATGTTGGATGGGTTTTGCTGTGTTGATGTGTCAGGTGTACCACCTTCGAAATACCAGCTCCAGTTGGTTGGCACACCTCCGGTGCTCAGGTCGGTGAAGTCGATGCAATCGTTGATACACAAGCTGGTACCCGAAGCATTGAATGCAGCAACCGGTGGGATGTTACAATTGGTAACAGTCACCATTACCGAATCGGTATTTGAACAGCCGCTTCCATCGGTACCGGTAACATGGTAGGTGGTATTCACGGCAGGTGTTACAGCAAAGTTGGTTCCATTGCCCAGTCCGTTGTCCCAGGAATAGGTCGTGGCAGTTCCGGATACGGAAATGTTGGCCGTATCACCTAAACAAATGGATGTGTCGTTGCTGGCGGTAACAGTAGGAGCCGGATTAACTGTTACGACAACCGAATCGCTGGCGCTACAGCTACTGGCATCCGAACCGGTAACATGGTAAGTAGTAGTTGTCCCGGGAGTCACCGAGAAGCTGGTGCCATTTCCAAGGCCATTATCCCAGGAATAGGTGGTTGCTGTTCCGCTAACAGAAATGTTGGCCGGGTCACCGGCACATATGGTAGTGTCATTACTGGCTGTAACCGTTGGAATTGGGTTAATGGTAACCATTACAGAATCATTGGCAATACAACCGTTGGCATCTGTACCCGTAACATGGTAAGTCGTGTTCACGACAGGTGTTACGGTAAAGCTGGTGCCGTTACCCAGACCGTTGTCCCAGGAATAGGTTGTGGCTGTGCCTGAAACAGAGATGTTAGCATTATCGCCGGAACAGATAGTAGTATCGTTACTGGCCGTTACCGTAGGGGGTGGGCTAACCGTAATGAAGTTCGCTATGAACAGCGAATCCTGCCCCGAAGCATTGGAACTTACCAGGGCAACATCAAATGATCCGGCATTGTTGTAACAGATGTTGGTTGGGTTCTGCAGAGCTGAAGTTGTCGTTGCAGCACCAAAGAAATACCAGGTCCATCCCGTTGGAATACTTGACGACAGGTCGGTAAAGTCAATGCAGTCGCCTACACAAATGGTGCTGTCAGAAGCACTAAAGCTGGTAACAGGTGGGACACCGCATACAGTAACCGTAACCGTTACAGAGTCGGTTGCACTACAGCTGTTGCCATCTGTGCCGGTAACGTGGTAAGTCGTGTTAACTACAGGACTTACGGCAAAGTTGGTGCCGTTACCCAGTCCGTTATCCCAGGAGTAAGTGGTAGCATTTCCTGAAACGGAGATGTTGGCGGCATCGCCCGAACAGATGGTGGTATCATTACTAGCCGTTACAATTGGTAAAGGATTGATGGTCACCATCACGGAATCCGTAGCGGAGCAGTTGTTGCCATCTGTACCCGTAACATGGTAAGTGGTGTTCACGGCAGGTGTTACGGCAAAGTTGGTTCCATTGCCCAGTCCGTTGTCCCAGGAATAAGTAGTGGCAGTTCCGGATACGGAGATGTTGGCGGCATCGCCCATACAAATGGATGTGTCGGCGCTTGCAGTAACTGTAGGCAAAGGGTTGACAGTTACCATCACGGAATCCATGGCAGAACAACTGTTGGCATCCGAACCGGTAACGTGGTAGGTGGTTGTAATTAGAGGGTTCACCGTAAAGTTGGTGCCGTTACCCAGTCCATTATCCCAGGAGTAGGTGGTGGCTGTACCGGATACAGAGAGGTTCGCGGCATCACCCGAACAGATGGTGGTATCATTACTAGCTGTTACGGTTGGTAAAGGGTTGACTGTTACCATCACGGAATCCATGGCAGAACAGCTGTTGGCATCCGTGCCGGTAACGTGGTAGGTAGTGTTCACGGCAGGTGTTACGGTAAAGTTGGTACCGTTACCGAGTCCGTTGTCCCAGGAATAAGTAGTGGCAGTTCCTGAAACAGAGATGTTTGCTGCGTCACCTAAACAGATCGACGTATCAGCACTGGCAGTAACAGTTGGTAAAGCATTAATGGTCACGATCACGGAATCCATGGCAGAACAACTGTTGGCATCCGTGCCGGTAACGTGGTAGGTAGTGTTCACGGCAGGTGTTACGGCAAAGTTGGTGCCGTTACCGAGGCCGTTGTCCCAGGAATAAGTAGTGGCAGTTCCTGAAACAGAGATGTTTGCTGCGTCACCTAAACAGATCGACGTATCAGCACTGGCAGTAACAGTTGGTAAGGCATTAATGGTCACGATCACGGAATCCATGGCAGAACAACTGTTGGCATTCGTACCGGTAACGTGGTAGGTAGTGTTCACGGCAGGAGTTACGGCAAAGCTGGTGCCGTTACCCAGGCCGTTGTCCCAGGAGTAGGTAGTTGCCGTTCCGGATACGGAAATGTTGGCGGTATCGCCTAGGCAGATGGCGGTATCGGCACTGGCGGTAACAGTAGGCAAGGCACTTACCGTAATAAAATTCGGCATAAAGAGTGAATCGGTGTTGGTGCCGTCTGAAACGAATAAGGCAACATCGAATGTTCCCGGGTTGTTGTAGCAGATGTTTGCCGGGTTTTGAGAGGATGATGATGTTGTGGCCGCTCCGAAGAAATGCCAGCTCCATATAGTAGGTGAACCGGTACTCAGATCGGTGAAGTCAATACAATCGCCGGCACAGATGGTGCTGTCGGTAGCACTAAAGCCCGCAACAGGTCCGGCTGCACACACGGTAACGATAACATTAACCGGAACCAGATATGGTGCCGGGCAGGCTTTCACCCAGTACGTTGTATTGGCAGCCAGTACAGGTGTGGTAAACGAAGCACCGGTAAACAATAATGTTCCTCCGAATTCGGCATCATACCATTCGAATTGAGCACCTCCCGGAGGAGTGCCGGTAAAGCTTGCAGTTAAGGTTGCAGTTGTATTGGCACAGATGCTATCACCGGCTACGGTAAAGTCGAAGCTGTTGATTGTCGCATTGTTCGTTCCATCGCCTCCCATGGTAGCACCGTTTGGAGGGAAATTAGAAACATAAGGGCCATTGGTTACCCCATTTGCACCTCCGGTTGCGGTTCTTGTAGGTGCACCGGAAGATACGGCAATGTATCCACCACCACCACCACCACCGGGGCCTTCTGCTTCATCGATCGATGCAAATAAGCCGGCAACCAGGACCTGGTTACCACCATTTCCACCGTCAGCATTAATAGCTCCTGATAGATTGACGGTTCCGGTAGTTTTTAGGATGACGGTACCTCCGGCACCGGCACCACCGGCACCATCAACTCCGGCCAATTGACCAAATCCGGCACTTCCGGGGTTGATATCTACTCCGTTGGCACCATTGGCCACAATATTTCCGCCGCCACTGATGTCGCCATACGTGTACATGAAAATAAGACCACCACCGTTACCACCGTCACTAGGATCGGCATTGTCACCTTCTCCGGCTCCACCACCGCCGCCCAGGAATATTTTTCCGGTAGAGTAGTCCAGTGGCCGTCCGCCGAGTCCGCCATTGTCTCTTCGTTGATCGCCACCCCAGGCCACATTATTAGGGCCCATGGTTAATTCGTTCTGATCGTTTTTCAGGATGGAGTAGCCTCCACGACCTCCACCTGATGAAGATACGGTTGTTGGGGTTGGCGCATAAGACGGATCGAGGGTCCAGGCTGTGATGTAGTTGGCAGCACTTACATCCGGATTACCGATACCATTGTTCCAGCTGTTGATGTCGCCGGCATTTCCACCACCTCCACCACCGGCATTGTGGGAATTTCCACCGCCACCGGCGTTGGCAGCAGCGCCTCTGCACTGAGCGGCACCACCGTCATTCATGGTTGTATAGAAAGCCTGATCACCGGCAATACCTTCTCCTTTCTGGGCTCCTTCCAATACATTGGCATCGGCGTATCTTAACCCTCCGTAAACGGAAGATTGGTTGCTGGTAACGGCTAAACCACCCCTGAATCCTAAACCGGAAACATCAACAATTCCACCAGCGTTTATGGTAGTTTGACCTAATACCTCAACAGCCAGTACACCACCAGAAGTTCCATTCCATTGGCTGGTGGTTAGAACACCACCATTATTTACGGTTAAGGTTGTATAGCGTGGCACACGAATAACCAATACACGGCCTGAAGCAGTATAATTGTTTTGAAGGGCACAGTCCAGGTTAATGGTAGTAGCATTGGGAACACTGTCCACCTGTACAAATTCATAGTTTCCACAGTTGTTGTAATTGGTGATTCTTCCCCAGGTATTGAAAAATTTGGAAGAATTCGGATAGCTGCCTGCCATCGTATCTTCAACCGAAGCCCCCTGAATCTGATAGATCATGATCAGGTCGCCCCGAGACAGGTTGCCGGAGAAGTTGGCACTTAAAGCACTGTTTGTAACGGTAATTGCGGTACTTCCGGCACTTGCATCTACGGTTAATGACGTAAAAGCGTTTACAATTTCAGTAGCCGAAACTACTTTTGCGCCGTCTTTTCCGCGTTGGGAGAATGCACCATTCAAGATCAGTGCAAACGAAAATAGTATTAGGAACGTTCTTTTCATCATACAAATACCTATAAGACCATTTTTAACCTAAAATGGTTGCAATTTCAAGCCGATAAAAGTAATCTTTTTTTTAAAATTGGTTAAGCAACGGCAGGAGTGTCGTACTTACCAAGCTTAGTTAGAAACTGAGCATGGCTCATTAACGCGCCAAAGAAAGTGCTGTGGTTGTAATAAGGCAAATTAAAATCCTGGGCTGTTTTTTTAACGATCTTAGAAATGTTCCGGTAGTGAACATGGCAGATGTTCGGGAATAAATGATGTTCGATCTGAAAGTTCAATCCGCCGACAAACCAGGATAGCGGTCTGTTGTATTTTGCAAAATTGGATGTGGTATTCAATTGGTGGATAGCCCAGTTGTTGTCCATCATGCCGGTTTCGTCAGGTTGTGGGAATGATGTTTCCGAAACAACGTGTGCAGCCTGAAAAATGGTAGACAGGGTGAAACTGCATACGAAATGCATGATGAAGTAAAAGATCAACGTAAGCCACCAGGCTTGAGATGATAAGAGGATAGGTAAACCAAGAATGTATGCGGCATAAAATAATTTGGAGAAGATCAAGCGGGTTAATGCTTTGGAGTAAGTTGTGCCCTGGGTTTTAATCAGGTCTTTTTCTTTATATCGTTCTAATTGAATGAAATCCTTCTTAATACTCCAGGAAATGGTGAGCAGGCCATACAAAAACCAGGCATAAAACTGTTGCAGTCTGTGGATTTTGTAACGCTTTTGATGAAACGAGAAACGCATCAGGTTACCAGTGTCAATGTCTTCATCATGGCCGTCGATGTTGGTAAAGGAATGATGAAGGACGTTGTGTTGTATTTTCCAGTTAATAGCACTTCCGCCAACCAGATTGATTAAATATCCCAGATATTGGTTCACCTTATGGTTCTTGGAATAGGCTCCATGGTTAGCATCATGCATGATGGAAAGCCCGATTCCGGCCATTCCCAATCCCATTACAATCCATAATCCCAGTACTACCCACGGATTGTCTGAAATGTTGGTCAGAATTAAAACAAAAGGTACAAAATACAGGCTAAGCATAAATATGGTCTTGATCACCATATTGGCATTAGCATATTTGGTAATGTTGTTCTCTTTGAAATACGAATTAACTCTGCTGCGAAGTTCTTTAATGAATTCCGGACGGTCCTTGGTGTTGAAAGTAATCCTCTGCTCCATTCATAAGTTTTATGGATACAAAGATACGGCTTATTTTACCGGGATGCGAAGAATTTTATAGTTAATTAACGTTTGTTTTTAACAACGATGTTCACATTCCCAGCGCAAAATCAATGTAGGTGTACAGATCACTGGGGTTTCCGTTTATAAATGTTTTGGAGCGTTTATGACCTAAACGGATGATCACCATATTTTTTTCCGGAATCATCACGGTGTATTGGCCATTGATGCCTCGGAAAAAATAGATGTCGAGGTTCTTATAGTACATGCTCCAGATCTGATAACCGTAGAAATCAACCGGATTGCCTGTTTTGTCTTTGAGGTAATAGGCTGGAGCAATGGCTTCTTCCAGGTAGCTTTCGGAAATAATCCGTTCATCGTTCCAGAGGCCTTCGTTTAGCAACAGCTGACCAATTCTGGCAAAATCAGGAGCATTGGAGTAGAAGCAGCAATAGGCTCTTTCCGTTCCGTTTTTATGGTCGATCGTCCAAAGAGCCGGGTTTTTGGCACCGATCCTTTGCCAGATTTTCTGACTAAAATAATCGGAAATAGTTGTTCCGGTGACCTGTTCCAGAATAAATCCCAGAATAATGGTGTTCCCGCCAAGGTAACGCCATGCTTTACCCGGTGTTTCAGTTACGGTGTACTCTTCATTCAGTGCTTTGATATCGGTGCCGTAGTACGCTTTGGCCATGTGCCCGAAAGGACTTTTGTAGCTCTCATCAAAATTAATTCCCGAGCTCATGGTGAGCAGGTCTTTGATGGTCAGCTCAGGGTGGTCTTTGTATTGAGGCAGGTAATTCCCGACGGGGTCATCCACGCTGTTGATCTTTCCTTCCTGCACCGCAATACCGATCAACAGGCTAATGTAGCTTTTCGCCATGGAGAAGGAGTTGGTGTGCGAATCTTCGTTATAATCATCCCAGTATTCTTCGTAGAGTAATTCTTCGTTTTTCACGACCACAAAAGCCGCCGGGCGATACGATTCAATCTCCCGGTGAAGCTCCTCGTTTACATATTGATTGTACTTGGCTGCTTTCGGCCAGGCTTCATAATTGCCGGCTTCCACTTCCCGGTTCTCGAAATAGGTGTAGTCATCGATGTCCGGTCCGCTTTTCCCGACGAGGTAGGTGGTGGCTACCGCTTTAAATAAGTGGGAATGACCGGTTACTACAGCCAGCACAGATGCCAGAGCAATAAGACTTACAAGGACAAGAAGAATGCGTTTAAGTGCTTTTTTCATTTAGACAGAACCAGATCAACTTCAAACAGTTGAGTAAAGTGTTTTTTGAGTTTTTCTTTCACCTCTTCTACGTCAACTTTACGATTAAGTTCCTTTTCCAGAGAAGTAACCTGTTTGTCTGAGATGCCGCATGGCACAATGTTGTTGAAATATTCCAGATCGGGGTTTATGTTAAAGGCAAAGCCATGCATGGTTACCCAGCGACTGCATCGGACACCCATGGCACAGATCTTCCTGGCTTTCAACGGATCATCGGCATCCAGCCACACGCCGGTGTATCCTTCGTATCGACCGGCTTTTATGCCATAATCGGCCAGGGTAAGTATAATGATTTCTTCCAGGTACCGTAAATATTTATGGATATCCGTAAAAAAATAGTCCAGGTCCAGAATCGGGTAACCTACAATTTGTCCGGGTCCGTGATAGGTGATGTCGCCGCCCCGGTTAATTTTATAGTAGGTTGCTCCCTTTTGTTTCAATAAGGCTTCGGAGAGTAGCAGATGGGTTTCGTCGCCGCTTTTTCCCAGGGTGTACACGTGAGGGTGTTCACAGAACAACAGGTGGTTGGTAGTCTCGGTCACCGTTTGTTCGGCCTTCCGGTTTTCGATTTTGGCGTCAACATTGAACTTAAAAAGCTCTTCCTGATAATCCCAGGCTTGTTGGTAATCGATTAATCCTAAATCGGTAAAATGTACTTTTGGTATTATAGTATCGGTTGTTGTCATGCTAGTTTATCGAAGTATAGACAACAGATTTATATATTCTTCGCTGCATTTTGTATAACATTTCGATAAACTCAATATGACAAAATCTGGCTCTGAATGACATAACAATCAGATCTTCGCTAATTCGTTTTTCAGGTGAGTGATAACGTCTACTTCTACTACGTCAACGCCGTTTTTCTCAGCCAGGAAATAAGAGATCCAGTCGCCCAAATGAATTAAATACAGGGAACGTTCCAGTCGGGTGTTTCCTTTCGAATAGAGCTCAATGATGGTGTTCGTGTATTTTTCGAAAACGGTCTTATTCACTTCAATTCGCTTTTGGGTCCGGTAATAATCATCCTCATTGCGGAAGATGACCACGGCCAGTTCCTCATTTATTGTTCGCCATCCTACCAGTTCATTGTGGTTCATTTCGGGAACGACATGATGCCAGCATAGCATCTTGCTGTTCTCATTGATCTGTTGACGGAATCGAACGGCGACACCTTCATAGTTGGCATCGGCGTAGATTACGGGTATTTTTTTGTATAAGGCTTCCGTGGCAGATATTGCCAGTTCGGTGATGTTGCTTTCTTCCTGATCGATAATTGTTATTGCCCGGTTGAATTCAGCAGTATAATCTGAAATGATACCGTAGTGGTTTAGCAAACAAAACAACGCCGGAAAAGCCAGCCCGAATGCAGCTCGAGGCGGATTTCCACCGGGAATGAGTATCAGGTTGTAATTCTTGTTTTTTGCGATCTCAGCCAATTGTCCCCCTGAACAAATACAAGCAATTTCAGCATTTTTAGCCTCTGCTTGCTCAAGCATTTCCAGGCTTTCTTCCGTATTTCCCGAATAGGAACATACAACCACCAGCGTGTTTGGATTAACAAATTGAGGAATCTTATAATCCTTGTTTACTAACACCGGAATCAGGGAGTCGTTAGATACCACCTGGGCGAGCACGGTTCCTCCGATACCCGAACCACCTAATCCGCAGATCAAAACTTGCTGAATGGTTTTGTTGCAAGTACTCAGCTGACTGTCTTTGCCAATTTGTAAGGATTGACTGATGTGTTTGGTAAAATCTTCAATGAGTTTTTTCATAATTCAAAAATCAGAAAGTAAAAGTAAGAAAATATCACCTTTTACGGCGCGTTGGCTATATTTGTTCTGTGGAAGATTCCAAAGTTAAAATACTGATAATCCGGTTCAGCTCCATTGGCGACATTGTTCTAACCAGTCCTGTGGTGCGTGGTTTGAAAACTCAAATGGCCGGCGATGTGGAACTCCATTTTTTAACGAAAATTCAGTACAGAGGGATTCTGAAGCACAATCCGTACATCAGTAAAGTGCATGCGATCGAAAAAAGCACCAACGAGGTTATTCAAGATTTGTTGACCGAGAACTTCGATTACATCGTTGATCTGCATAAGAACCTGCGATCTAAGCGGGTGATCAAAAAATTAAAACGTATCGCCTTTACTTTTGATAAGCTCAATGTGAAAAAATGGATGCTCACCCGGTTTAAGATCAACAGATTGCCCGATGTCCATATTGTGGATCGTTATTTTGAAGCGGTTCGGGTACTCGATGTGAAAAACGACAAAAAGGGGCTCCAGTTTTTTATCCCCGAATCTGATCGTGTTCCGTTGAGTCAATTGCCCGAAAGCCATCGATCCGGATATGTGGGGTTTGCGATCGGTGCCCAGCATGCCACCAAGCGATTACCTGTGCACAAGATCATCGAAATCTGTAAAAAGATCGATCGGCCCGTTGTGTTGCTTGGAGGAAAAGAGGATCGGGAAACAGCCGAATCGATCGTTCACGGATCGGGAGCCCACGTATTCAATGCCTGCGGACAATTCAATTTGAATCAATCGGCTTCTCTGGTTCAGCAAAGCCAATTTTTGATCACACACGATACTGGTCTGATGCATATCGGAGTGGCTTTGGGGGTTAAGATCGTTTCCATCTGGGGAAGCACGGTTCCGGCATTCGGCATGTATCCCTATTATCCGAACAATCCGGAAAAATATAAGATCATTGAAAATAATGCATTGAGTTGCCGCCCCTGTTCCAAATTAGGCTACGGCCAATGTCCCAGGAAGCACTTTCAGTGTATGGAATCCGTTGATGTTGACTCGGTGATTGATGCATATTAATTTTTTTGCCGATTAAACCCTCATCCTTTAGCTTAGTCAAAGCCGGAAATCACTCAAAACTAACATACATGAAACGAAATTTATTATTTATTGTGCTAATGAGTTGCTCTACCTTCTTATTGGCTCAACCCGAGTTGGATTCCTGGATCATGACGACCGGGTATGCAAAATACACAACCGGCGGACCAACCATCACGATGGCTGATTCCGGCGATGTGCAGAGAGTTTGCTACAATACTACCGATGTTTACATTCAGGCCACCGGTTTGGCAGGAACTTATACCATGGGCCCATGGGTTGGTAATCCGAATATTCCGAGCGGACAAAATTATACGTTCAGATTGCCTCGGAATCCACAGCAACAAACCGGACCTAAAACTACAGTGCCTTTATTCGGATCTGTCGGAGTGGCTGTTAACGGAGTCGTGTTCTTCGGATACGGCGATGCCCGGTCTTACAAGGCCTCGACCGGAACCAACGAGCCGAATGGTGATGGCAACTGGTATTCGGATGCCTGGGTGAGCGAAGGAAGCACCATGGATGGTAACGGAAACGGACACCCTCAGCAACAAGGAGCTTACCATTATCATGCAAACCCGATTCAGTTGTATTCCACGGCAGGAACTTCTCATTCGCCGATTATTGGGTTTGCTTATGACGGCTATCCGGTTTATGGTCCTTTTGGTTATGCGAATGCCATGGATTCTACCAGCGGCATTTCCAGAATGGTTCCGGGTTACACACTCAGAAGCATCACCGACCGAAGTACATTGCCCGGTGGTTCACCATCGGTTCCTGCAGGGCCCTCATTAAGTGCGTATGCGCTGGGGACTTACATTCAGGATTATGAGTTTACCGGTACGGGCGATCTGGATGAGTACAACGGCAGATGGTGTGTTACACCGGAATATCCGGGTCCGGTCGGAACATATGCGTATTTTATGTCGACCGACTCGAATGGTGATCCTAAGTTTCCATACTTATTTGCGGCAGAATACTACGGACAGGTTACTACGACCGGCACCAACAACACCATTCCCGGAAATGTGACTTGCGGTATGGTTACCAATGTGCCGCAGCTTCAACAACACGAGGAAGTTAATATTTATCCAAATCCGGCCAGTGATCAGATTACCATTGAATATGGTAATCAATTGCCAAACCAGGTGATTGTTATGAATGCATTAGGAGAAGTAGTGTACAGTGATCAACCTGCGCAAACAGTAAATGTGAGCCGGTTACCGGCCGGCATTTATCAATTGATTCTGCAATACGATAATCAATTGGTCAATCATAAGTTTGTTAAGCATTAGTGTACAGGTTAGTAGGTTTAATTATTATTTTTTTGAGTCTCCGGGTGTTGGGTCAAACACCCGGAGATTTGGTTTCCGGTTTCGGGAATTCGGGGAGGGTTATTGTTGATTATGGCGACATCGACCATTGTGAGGATATTCTGATTGACAGTCTGGATCAGGTTTATTTTGCCGGATATACCACCTCTTTTAATCCGGTTACCAACACGGATTTTATACTTGGTAAGCTGAAACCGAACGGTGAGATCGATTCTACATTTGGAATCAACGGATTTTACACCGGCGATTTTCCGAAAGCCAACACCTCAACGATTTTGGATGTCCGATTTGCCGATGATGGCATCATCTTATTCGGATCCGGTATCAAATACGGTGTGGCCGACACACAATTTATCTATGTCAGTAAAGTCAATTTTAATGGTGAACTGGATACTGCTTTTGCAGATTCCGGAACTATTTCCGGCGCATTTTTGACCCATTACAACTATCCGGGTTCCATGGCTGTGCTTCCAAACGGGAAAATTTTGGTTTGCGGCTCGGCATATGACAGCACGACCGTTCAGGATGTGCCGCTTATTGGGAGGTTGTTGCCGAACGGCCGGCCGGATACTGCTTTTTCACCTACGGGTTTCAAGTACTGGGACATGACCGGCCCAATGCAAAATGCCGGCAACCTGTTTCCTAACATGCCGGAACATGGAGCCGGAGGTTTTTTTGATGGGATACTGGAAGTGAATGGGAACTATTTTTTATCGGGGTTTTATAACAGTGGAACAACCATTCATTGCCTCATGGCCATGATCGATTCCACGGGAAGCTTTGTTCCGAATTTCGCAACCGGCGGTTACCTGATCTTTCAAAATAATCCCTTATTATCCAATAAGATTGTTGCTTCAGCACGTTTTGGGAATGATATTTTGTTGGGCATCCATTTCGATGATCTCCCTCCGAACGACGATTTTGTGGTGCAGGTTATTGATACGCTGGGAACTCTTACCACGAATTTTGCGACGGATTTTTACGGACAACGGGATGCGATCAAAGACATACTTGTGCATAACAATGCCTTCTTTGTAACCGGATATTCTACCTTGAACGGACACATACAACCCGGTTTTGAATCGGATTATTTTACGCTGGCCAAATATGACGGTGCCGGCATGTTGAACAATCAGTTTGCAGGTAACGGACTGCTGGAGGAGCATTTTCAGTTGAATGATGAAGCAGGTTCTACTTGTGCAGCGGCTTATGGAAACTACCTGGTTGTCGGAGGTTACCTCAATCAGGTGAGTGGGAGTAACATTACCGATTTCGGGATATTAAAAGTCTTTGACGAAACAACGACATCGATTCCGGAATTTCAGGAAGAGCCTTTGGTGATCTTTCCGAATCCTGCTCAGGATATGGTGAGTGTTCATGCCACGGAGGCGCTGGAGCAGGTTGCATTTTATACAAGTGTTGGGCAGGAGTTGAAAGGGGTTTTCAGTACAAGTAAGAGCAATACACGAACCTGTGATGTTTCCGGCTTCCCACCGGGAATCTATACGGTCCGGGCAACAACGGTAAGTGGAAAATACCTGGTTTCCAGGATCATGGTCCGGTAATTACCAGCCGTGCTTTTGGGTTAATTCCAGGATGATGTCTTTGGGAATGTCGTGCGGCCCCACAAATTCTTCGATAACCACATCAAGTTGATGTGCCGTAAAAAGATTTTGTTGTTGGGTGAAATGTTCCGGCCGGGCAAATTCATCTTCCGTGCCGTACACGATAAAGGCCTTAAAGTTCTTTCCAAAATTTTCCAGGCTCATGTCATCCGGAAAAATGCTCGACCATAAGATAAAATTGTCGATTCGCGACTGGTGATCGGCAATCCAGCGGCTGGCAGTTGCTCCGCCCTGAGAAAAACCAACTACATTGATCTTTTGTCCGGCACCGGATGAAATCAGGGTTGAGTAGAGTTGATTCAGGTAATTGATGTAGTCGGTGATTTCGTGTTCCCGGCCTTCTTTGGTCATCCACGAAGCACCAACCCGGCCATAGAATCCCTGGGTGTAAAACCGGGAGAGCCCTTCCGGGGCAATCACGGCCGTATCTTCGTTTACAAGGGGCTCAAATTTTCGGATGAAAAACTCGGCGAGCATGCCGTATCCGTGCAATACAAACCAGATGGTTTTCGCGGTCTGAGGATTTCCCAGCGTGAAATAGGTGGCGGTCTTCCGAACAGAAAGGTGGTGCCTGCTACTCATGCGAAGCAGAGGTGTTTTTTTCGGGTTTTACCATCAGCATCAGCCAAAATGAACGTGATACTTTAAAGATGTAGGGCAATGTGATCAATAACACCACAATATCCGTAATCAAAAATCCGCCGATCGAGAAAAGATCCAGAAGCGACATGGTTGCGAAAACGGCAACGGTTACGGCAATCGTTAATGCGTAGCTTACGTACATGGCTCCGTAGTAGAAGCCGGGCTCTACCCGGAAATCCTGATGGCAATGCGGACATTCCTTAGGCATGTCGAAAAAGCCTTTATACTGGTAAACATTCTTGTTGCAAAACATCTCCCCTTCGCCACATCGTGGACACTTGAGTTGGAGTACGCGCATTACTTGATTTGAAGCCATCCCTCTAAGTTTTATACCGCAAAGGTACTCAATTTCTAGGCATAAATCCTGATGCTTATCAGTTCTTTAGCTACTTTTGCGGCATGGTAGGGATCAATGAATTAACTGTAAATTTCGGAGAACGGTACTTGTTCAACAAAGTATCCTTTCTCATCAATAAACAAGACCGCATCGGATTGGTTGGTAAAAACGGTGCCGGAAAATCCACGATGCTCAAGATCATTGCTAAAATCTATGATCCGGATGGTGGGAATGTATCTTATCCTTCTGATTTCACTGTAGGCTATCTGCCTCAGGATATGGACTTTGTACATGGAAAAACCGTGCTGGAAGAAGCTAAATCCGTTTTTCAGGAGGTGGAGCAGATTAATGCCAAGATTGATCACATCAACCACCAGTTGGCTACCCGAACCGATTATGAATCGGACAGTTACATGGAGTTGCTGAACGACCTGAACGACCTGAATGAGCGACTCATGCTCATCGGTGGATTTAACGTAGAAGCTGAGGTGGAAACCGTTCTGAAAGGATTGGGATTTACACCGGACGACTTTGACCGGCTTACCGATGAATTTAGCGGAGGGTGGCGGATGCGGATCGAGCTGGCCAAGATCCTCTTAACCAAATCCAATTTATTACTGCTCGATGAGCCGACCAACCACCTGGACATCGAATCCATTCAGTGGCTGGAAGATTTCCTGAAAGATTACTTCGGAGCTGTTGTACTGATTTCTCACGATAAAGCATTTCTCGATGGGGTGACGAACCGGACGATCGAGATTTCCCTGGGGAAAGTATACGACTACAAAACCTATTATTCCAGATACCTCGAACAACGCAAAGAGCGTAGAGAGCAACAGATGGCGGCCTACAATAACCAGCAAAAACAAATTGCAGATACGGAGCGTTTCATCGAACGGTTCCGTTCCAAAGCTTCCAAGGCCGTTCAGGTGCAGAGCCGGATCAAGCAACTGGATAAGATCGATCGTATTGAGATTGATGAAGAAGACACGGCGGCTATGCGTTTCTATTTTCAGCCGGCGCCCCGAAGCGGTAAAGTGGCTGTAGAAGCGCATCATGTGGGTAAATCCTATGGGGATCATCAGGTCTTTGATGATGCTAATTTTTATGTAGAGCGAGGAAAGAAGATCGCCTTTGTCGGGAAGAACGGGGAAGGGAAGACGACCATGACCAAAATTATTGTGGGCGAGTTGGAACATGAAGGTGAATTGAAGATCGGACACAACATCAACCTTGCTTATTTTGCCCAGAATCAGGCAGAAGAGCTGGATAAAAGCTTAACCGTATTTGAAACCATCGACAAAGCAGCACATGGCGAGATCAGGAAGCAAGTGCGGAACCTGTTGGGAGCCTTTATGTTTGGCGGAGAAGAGGCCGATAAGAAGATCAGCGTGCTTTCAGGAGGAGAACGCGCCCGTGTAGCCTTGTGTAAGCTGTTGCTGGAACCGGTAAACTTGCTGGTGCTCGATGAGCCGACCAATCACCTCGATATCCGTTCGAAGGAAGTGTTGAAAGAAGCTTTGCTGAGATACGACGGAACACTGATCGTGATCTCGCACGACCGGGATTTTCTGGACGGACTGGTAGAGGAGATGTATGAGTTCAAAGAAGGGAAAGTGAAGCAATTCCTCGGCGGCGTTTACGACTTCCTGAAATCGAAGAAAGTGGATACCATTCGTGAGTTTGAACGTCAGGAAAAAGTGGTGGAAAAGAAGGAGAAACCTGCGTCCGATAACCAGCTCACCTATGAAGAACAGAAACAGCTGGAACGAGATACCCGCAAGGCACATAGTGATGCCAAGCGGTTGGAAGATCAGGTGGAAAATTATGAGCAACGCCTGGAAGAATTGAACAAATCCCTGATGGATCCGGCCGCTTATTCGGATGAGTTGATGGCGGAATACAACACGCTCAAACAAAAACTCGATCAGGCGATGGCAGACTGGGAAAAGGCGCAGGAGAAGCTGGAGAAGTTGAGTTAAAAGAGAAAGGGAATTAGAAACAAGAAGTTAGACGGAGAGCAGTCTGTTTCTTTCAAAAAAGGATTAAAAAAAGCCCTGAAGAAACTTCAGGGCTTTTTGTGTGTGATCAACCTTTGATCAATGTGTTTTAGTCATCGTTTCCGGAACGGCAATAATATAGTGAGCCGTTGATTTGTTTTCTTCTGCCAGTTCGCTGATATCGGCTTGTTCTACAGCATGGATAGTCGCTACTTTCAAATCCGGGTTGGCTTTTTTCAGGTACCATACAATGCCTTCGTAGTTCATGGAGTGGTAAGCACCGTTGTAATGAATAAATGTTTTCCCCTTTGTCCAGTTTTTCAGGATGAAGTGTGCCATGGTCGCATCTTTGGAAGCTTGTGCTCTCGCCATATTTTCCACTTTATTGTTGCCGTGTCCTCCCATCATTTTGATCATATTGGCATAGCCGGGTAATTTATCATCATATTCAAAAGGAATGGGGGCAATGTATTTTTTCGCCTCATCATTTAAATCGTTAAAAGCCCTGAATCCCTCTTTGTGAACCATGGCAGCATACCTTCTCGGAATGTTGGTGGCAACAAAGGTCAGTTGATTTTCTCTGGCGAAATCCAATAGCGGTCTATAGTCTGTATTGTCATTCGGCCAAAGTTTGGCTTCTTTTTCCAGGGTCTTGTAATCGAGGTGTCCGCCCAGGTATTCGTTGATCACGAGCTGATTATCAGCCTCGTACATTTCGGCACCCAGCGCCAGAAATTCATTGTACTGGCTGTAGATGTCTTTGGTTACCTCAAATTGTAGCCAGTGTATAATCGGGTTGTTGTGTAATTCACCGAACATGATGATGTCGGCTTCACTGATCTCTTTCAGTAATTTGTCGTAATCGATCTTTTTGCCATTCTGATCAAAGATTTGGTAGGCATCCTTGTCGGATTTAAAACTAACCAGGGTAAAGGCGGTTATCAATAATAAAACGAACTTCTTCATAAGTATTCAAATTTGGGAGGCAAACATAAGCCTAAAATTAAAATAAGTCAACTAATTTTCAGCTGATTTTCAGCTTTTTAACATAACAGAATGAACATATTTTTAACAAACTTTTAAAAACAGGATGTCTATAAGGTGTCAAAGATCAAGCCAAGCTCTTGTATACGAATTCAAA
>JAGQZT010000025.1 GCA_020435335.1 Flavobacteriales bacterium
ATGACATTATCGTCGCTGTAGGTGGCGACGGATCGGTAAACGAAATTGCCCGCGGGTTGATCAACCAGCCGTGTACTTTGGCGATTATCCCTACGGGATCCGGAAACGGCCTGGCCAGGCACCTGAACATCCCGATGAACCTGAGCAAGGCTCTCGACCGGATCAAGGCCGGAAAGGCAATCTCCATTGACAGCGTGCAAATCAACAACGAGTATTTCTTCTGCACTGCCGGAGCCGGATTCGATGCCTATGTCGGCTGGAAATTTGCTACCGCTAAAAAAAGGGGATTTTGGTCGTACACGAAAATCGTCATGAAAAGCATTCTGAGCTATCAACCGCAACCCATCCGGATTAAAGTCGGAGAAGAAGAACACCGTTTCGACAATCCATTATTCGCAACCTGTGCCAATGCCAATCAATTCGGCAACAATGTGATCATTTCTCCCCGTTCGGTGATCAACGACGGGCACATCCGGTTTATTGAGATCGATAAATTCCCGCTTATTTATTACCCGGTTTTCGGATATTACTTGTTAACGAAAAAGTTGTATAACTTTAAATACTATTTCGAAGTAAAAGCTAAAGAAATCACTATTTTTATCTCGAATGAGGACATCCACATTGACGGTGAACCCGTTAATCTGGGGAATGTTCTCAACATTAAAGTAATCCCAGGTTCGTTAAACGTGATCCTATGAGCAAGAAGAACAGAATAAATGTCGTGTATTCCACCAATCCCGATTTCAGTTATGAAACGGAGGGTGACGACATGGAAACGCTCGCTCCCGACGAACAGGAACTCCGGGTCTTGATTGACCGCAAACAACGTAAAGGAAAATCCGTTACCCTGATTACCGGATTTGAAGGAACAGATGACGATTTAAAAGATCTGGAAAAAACATTAAAGAGTAAATGCGGCGTAGGTGGTTCGGCCAAAAACGGTGAGATTCTGATTCAGGGAGAATTTAAGGACAAGGTGTACGACCTGTTGCTGGATATGGGATATAAACGCACCAAAAAGGTCGGCGGCTATTGAAAAACGACAACTAACTATTAAACTCCATCGACATATCATCCTCATTCTGTGTTTTTTAACAACAGAAATCTCCTGGTCTCAATCTTTCAATTTTGAGTATTACAATGTTGAAGAAGGATTATCCCAATCGAGTGTCAATGCCATCATTCAGGATTCGAGAGGACACTTGTGGATCGGAACCCAGGGAGGCGGAGCCTGCCGGTTCGACGGATTGAGTTTCTATCAGTTCAAGGAACGCGACGGTCTTGCCGGCGATATCGTAACGGGAATCACCGAGGATCGGGATGGCAACATCTGGTTTTCTACAACCTGGGGAGGAGTAACCAAATACAACGGACGTAAATTCTTTCTTTACAAACAAAGTGAAACGAACGGAGGAGTCGTAAGCAGTGCCAACAACACGGTTTTTACGGATAAGAGCGGCAGGGTTTGGATCGGAAGCAATGATGGAATCAGCATTTACAAAGGGGGAAAATTTGAGACGCTTAACACTGAAAAAGACGGTTTGAGCGGCAACAACATCCGATTTATCAAACAAGACACGAAAGGCCACATCTGGGTAGGAACGTTCTCCGGCCTGACCATCATCACCGAAAAGCAAAAGATCATCATCAACGAAAAGAACGGCTTACTTTCCAACAACGTCAGTTCCATGGAAGAATTAAGCGACGGGAGCTACCTGATCGGGACCAACAAAGGAATTACCAAACTGATCATGGGTAATTTTGAAAACAGTAGTGAATTTCAATTCGAAAGCACTCCACTGGAAGGAAAGGAAATTGACATCACTTCCATCCTCTCCACCAAAGAAAAAGAAATTTGGATAACGACTTCAAACAATGGAGCATACGTTATCAAAACGACAGGTGCCGTACAAAACATCACCAAAAACAACGGACTGATCACCAACAGCCTGAACCTGGTTTTCCAGGACAGGTCGGGCAACATCTGGATCGGCACCTCCGGGGCCGGACTTGTGAAATACGGAAACAAGGCTTTCACCTACTACGATGCCGTTAACGGCCTGAACAACAACACCATATTCAGCATTACGAGTGATTGGGATGACAACATCTGGGTTTCCACATCCGACGAAGGAGTTTATCGCTATGACGGCAACACCTCCGTTCAGTTTGATGCCGGGAAAGGGTTGGGCGATAATTCCGTAAGGGCTTCCCTCACCGATAAAAGCGGGAACCTGTGGTTCGCTACAAAAGGCGGCCTTTCACGCTACAGCAACGGCCACTTCAGAACCTTCACCACCAAAGACGGGCTCCCCTCCGACAACACCAGGGCCTTACTCCTCGACCGGGAAGGAAGAATCTGGATCGGAACTTACGGGTCCGGGCTTTCGATCTACGAGAACAATAAATTCACCAACTATTCCGGAGAAGATGGCTTGCCGAACGAGTTTATTCATTCCATGATCCAGGACTCGAAAGGAAGAATCTGGATCGGTACCGGAAACGGTGTTTGCAAATACGAAAATGGTGAATTCTACAATTACAGCAACAACAAAGGTTTTTGCAACAATTACATTGGCAGCATCTGCGAAGATAAATTCGGAAACATTTGGTTCGGAACCGACCGTTGTGTGGTTCGCTACGATGGAGTGGATTTTAAGAATTACACCATGAACGACGGACTATCTTCGAGTGTCATATACCTGCTCCACGCCGACAAAGTGGGACATGTTTGGGTGGGAACCAATAACGAGATCGATAAGATCAGCTTCGATAGCTATGGCCAGATCAGCACCATTAAAAATTACAGGAGTAAACAAGGCTTTAAAGGTGTGGAATGTAACAGCCGGGCCATTTACGAAGATAAGAACGGTCACCTGTGGATCGGGACGGTAAAGGGGCTCGTAGAATACAATCCCACTCAGGATAAAACCAATGTATTTGCCCCAATTACTCACATTAACAACATCAAATTGTTTTTTGAGGATGTGGATTGGCTAACCTATTCGAAGGATGTGATCCCGTGGAATAACCTGCCCAGCAACCTGGTTCTTCCCCACAACCAGAATCACCTGACCTTTGAATTTTCGGCCATCAACCTGATCCTTCCTGAAGAAGTACAGTACCGTTTTAAGTTGGAACCTTTCGATGAAGCCTGGTACAAGCCTACGAACAAAACATCTGCCACCTACTCCAACCTGCCACCCGGAAATTACACTTTTAAAGTGATTGCCCGGAATGAAGACGGTGTGTGGAATCAGGAGCCTGCCAGCTATTCGTTTACCATTGAAGCGCCCTGGTGGAAAGAATGGTGGGTAATTGTGCTATTCATCGCCGGGCTGTTCTACCTGTTCTACAAGGCTTCATCCATCAAGGAAAAACGCCAGAAAGAGATCAGTAAGGAACTGGAGGAAAAGGTGCGTGAACGGACGGCACTCATCGAAATGCAGCGCGATGAGAAAGAAGTGCTCCTCAAAGAAATCCACCACCGGGTGAAGAACAACATGCAGGTCATCATCAGTCTGCTCAGTATTCAGTCGGGCTACACCAAAGACGATGCTGCGCTTGAACTGTTCGACGAAGCGAAGAGCCGCATCCGGTCCATGGCACTCATCCACGAGAAGATGTACCAGACCGGCGACCTGGCTCAGATCGAC
Organism: Flavobacteriales bacterium; assembly: GCA_020435335.1. GTDB lineage: Bacteria > Bacteroidota > Bacteroidia > Flavobacteriales_E > Vicingaceae. Next base: position 3,657 of record JAGQZT010000025.1, read on the forward strand.
TTCCAGGATTACATTGTGGCGCTGACCAATGACCTGATCGGCACCTACTCCATCAATTGCGACATCTTCCTCGACATCAAGATCGATCGGGTCAAATTCGGTGTGGACACGCTCATCCCGCTCGGATTACTCTTTAACGAGATCATCTCCAATTCTCTGAAATATGCATTCGCGGACCGGGATAAAGGAAAGATCACCATACACTTAAGCGCCAGCGAAAACGACAATTCCTATACCCTGATTATTGGTGACAACGGCATTGGCATGGATCAGAACCTGTTCGAAAAAGAAGAAGGAACCCTGGGTATCGAGCTCATCAAGATCTTTGTGAGCCAACTCGACGGCAACATTAAACGCCTCGATAAAAAAGGCACCATTTTTGAAATTGTCTTCTTCCCTAGAGACTAAAAGCCTGCATCAACAAAAGTTTGTTCATAAACCGCATTGAACGCTCCTTAATTTTTACACAGAATAAAGCATATTTACACCTAGTTATTTTGTGATGGAATTTTAACCTGTTCATCCCCTGAAAAAGAGTCTGTTCATATTGCTATCAACAGTCGGTTTAAGCCTGTTTGCACAAGGCGACCGCTACGAATCGGTTTATGCCCGGGTTTTTAAAAATGCCGGCAAGGACGATTA
>JAGQZT010000026.1 GCA_020435335.1 Flavobacteriales bacterium
GGTTCCCTTTTCGGAACAAGCCTTAAAAGTTAAGCCAGGCAAGGAATACATGGTTTATTTGTATCTCGATGAAAAGACGAACCGCCTGGTTGGCAGTACGAAGATCAACAAATTTCTTCGCGACAATGAAGTTACGCTAAATCCCGGTGATCAGGTGGAGTTGATGGTAAGCGGAGAAACAGAAATTGGATACCGGGTCATTGTGGACCGGAAATACTTCGGTATGATCTTCAAGAATGAAGTGTTTAAGCCTGTTCATATGGGTGATCAACTTACGGGATACGTTCAGCGCATCCGTGAAGACAACAAGGTCGACGTGACATTAAACAGCGCCAAGCTCAATGAAGTGGAAGTGTTGGCCAATAAAATCTATGAGCGTTTGTTGCGCGAAAAAGGGGCATTAAACATTTCGGACAAAAGCGATCCGGAAGTGATTTACAAGGCTTTCGGCGTAAGCAAAAAAGCGTTCCGCAGAGCAGTTGGACTGCTATACAGTGAACGGAAGATTGTGATCAATCCGCAGAGTATCGTGTTGGTGCAGGATTAAGAATTGGCGTTTTTCGCTTCAAACTCCTTGATGACCTCATTCAGATCCTTGCCTTCGATGGCAATGGATGCTTTGGCACTTTCCGCAAAAGGATGATCCGGATATTTTTCAATGAATTCCTGGTAGAAAACCTTGGCATTCTCATGTTCGCCGAGCATATCACCCACAATCATAGCTTTATAAAACAGGGCCATGGGAACGAGGCGATGAGTAGGCCTTCTGTCCATCAGGTTGTTGAAATGCTTGATGGCCACGTGTGGTTTGTTCAATGCTTTGGCCAGCTCGCCGGCTTTGAATTCATAAGTCAACGAAATGGTGTCGAAACTCTCGTGTTTGATAAACTCCTGATAAGCGGCTAACAGTTTTTCAGCATAATCCTGATTGAAATTCAGGCTATCGGCAAAGAGCAGTTGCGTGTATTTGTCAATCTCGCCGGCACGTTCTTCATACGTGTCGATCGGATTTTCTTCAACCGGAGCTTCATCTACTTTAATTTCTTCATTGCTGCCACAAGCGATGAGCAGCATACTTCCAAAAACAAGAACAGCTAAATTTTTCATGGCATTAATGTTTTGCTTTGACCAGCGGGAATTTCATGCGGTAATTTACCTTTACATTTCCCTTGGCGATATCATTTAATTTTCCTTTGATTAATCGTTTTCTGAGCGGATTGATCTTATCGGTGAACAAGATGCCTTCGATGTGATCGTATTCGTGCTGAATGATGCGTGCCGCAATGCCGTCCAGTTTTTCCTCAACCAATTCAAATTGTTCATTGTAGTATTCGATGGTCACTTCAGGTTTCCGGCTCACATCCTCGCGAATACCCGGAATACTCAAACAGCCTTCTTCAAACTTCCATTCTTTACCGGACTCTTCCAGGATGATGGGGTTGATGAACACGCGTTTGAAATTTTCCAGTTCAGGATGATCACCATCCTCATTAAAACCGGAAGCATCAATCACGAATAAGCGAATGGCTTTACCGATCTGCGGAGCAGCCAGACCAACACCCGAAGAAGCATACATCGTTTCCCACATGTCCTCAATCAATAGTTTGAGGTCCGGGTAATGCTCATCGATTTCTTCGGTCTCCTGACGTAAAACAGGTGTACCGTATGCTACAATTGGTAAGATCATGCTACAAAATTAATATTATTTTTGCATACAAAACGACCTTTAATGAGATTGGCATGAAGCAGTATATTTTTATCGGAATTCTAAGTTTGCTGTGGGCGTGTGGTTCCACCGAAAATAAAAGTCAAAAGATGACGGTAACCGGTTACGCTCAGGGAACGACCTACAGTGTGATCTACCTCAGTAAGGATGGGAAGAATTACCAGCGGGCTATTGATTCTACACTGATCGAAATCGACAATTCTTTGTCGACCTACCAAAAACGATCCATTATATCGAGATACAATCAGGCAGCAGTAACCAGCGCTATTCCTGTCGATGAATTCTTTACGGCAGTTTTTCAGGTTTCAAAACAGGTTTATCGGGAAACAGATGGAGCCTTCGATCCAACAGTAGCTCCGTTGGTCAATGCCTGGGGGTTCGGTTTTGAAAAAACCGAGAAGGTGGATTCCGCTTTGATCGACAGTATTTTGAATTATGTAAAATTTGATTCGGTACAAGTCGTTTCCGGACATATTCATAAACTGAATCCTGTTCAGATCGATTTTAATGCCGTAGCTCAAGGCTATACGGTAGATGTGTTGGCGGAATTGCTGGAGCAAAAAGGAATTCAAAACTACATGGTGGAAGTGGGTGGCGAAGTGAAGACTAAAGGAATTAATGCTCAGGATACCCTTTGGCGGATCGGGATTGATCGCCCCATGCCCGATTTGAAGGAAAGGGAAATTGAAGCGATCGTTCATCTGGATAATAAGGCACTGGCTACGTCCGGCAATTACCGTAAATTCTACGAAAAGGACGGGAAAAAGTATTCTCACACGATTAATCCCAAAACCGGATATCCGGTAGAACACAACCTGTTAAGTACGACCGTTATTGCGGATGAATGTGCGTATGCCGATGCGTTTGCTACGGCTTTTATGGTGATGGGGCTGGAAAAGAGTAAGCTGTTTTTAGCACGGCATCCTGAACTTGACGCCTTGTTAATATACAGTGATGAACAGGGTAATTTACAGACATTTGTTACGGATGGGATCAAGCCGTTTATTGAGTTGAATCCCAGTAAATAATAGATGTATGTGTTAAATTTATCGCTGAACTTGTTTTTTTGAGATTTATTCATAAGATTTGTATATAACAATTTTATAACCTAATTATTTTGAAGATGGAAGGATATGATGAAAACAAGAACCATGAAAACGACAGCAGAGACGAGGTTTTTTCTAAAGCGGTAAGAGCAGGGAAGCGAACTTATTTCTTCGATGTGAAATCTACACGTGCTGAGGATTATTACTTAACGATTACGGAAAGTAAGAGAAGGTTCAACAATGAGACGCAGAAGTTTTTCTTTGAGAAACACAAGTTGTTCTTGTACAAAGAGGATTTTGAAAAGTTTAAAGCCGGATTGGATGAGGCGATCGACAAGATCAAAGAACTGAAAGCTCAGCAGGGAGAGGAAGTAGTCGAAAAAATAGCATCCGATTACACCGACCTGGATTTTGATGATTTAGGGAATGATGCCATTAAATCAGAAGATTGATCCATTGAATTAACGAATAAAAAAGAGCCTGCAACCGCAGGCTCTTTTCATTTATAACACTTTGAATTCTACCCTTCGGTTAATGGCCCGGTTCTCATCGGTGTCGTTCGGTACTTCAGGTTTGGTTTTGCCGTAGCCTACGGCGGTTAATCGTTTTATATCGATCCCTTTTTTTACCAGGTAGTCTACCACGGATTTGGCCCGGTTGTTAGATAAGGTGCTGTTATAGATGTCACTTCCTTTATCGTCGGTATGTCCGCCAATTTCAATCATCATGTTTTTATTCTCCACCAGGATGTCATACAGGCGATCCAGTTCATTAAAGGATTCCGGCATCAGGTCGGCCTTGTTGAATTCGAAGAAGATGTTGTTCAAACGGATGATTTCCCCTTTCTCGATCGGTAAGAGGTATAAATCCTTGGTAAATTCATTGTAGGCTGTCAGTTCGTTCAGGTCGATGTTCTCACTGATCGGATAAAACTCCTTTTGCTGAGCAATAAAACTGTATTTCTTGCCGGAAGGCAGTACAATTTTATAGGCTCCCGTTTGTGGGTCGGATTTGGCAATTCCCAATTCCACGTTGGCAACCAGGTCGTAATATACGATGTTGGCCTGCATCGGTTGTTTGGTTTTCTTATTGTATACCGTTCCGCTTACCAGGGTTACCGGTTCCGGTTTTTCGGAGTTTTCGATTTTCCAGATGTCGCCTTTGGATGAGAAATAAGCGACTTCACCTTTCGCATCCAGGAAGTACCCCAATTCGGATTTTGGGGTGTTGATTTTTGGCCCCAGATTTTTCGGGGTGCTCCAGTTGGTCCAGGAGTCGTCCAGTTTTTTGGAAACAAACACATCATCAGCGCCATAGCCCAGGTGGCCGGTGGAAGAGAAGTAAAGGGTTTTGTTGTCCGCAGCCAGGAACGGTTTGGATTCGTCTCCCGGAGTATTGATCACATTGCCCATGTGTAGCGGCTTGGACCACTTGTTGCCATTTTTCAGGAAAGAAACATAGAGGTCTTTTTCGCCCAGGCCTTCTTTCCGGCCAACGGCCATCATCAGGGTTTTGTTGTCGTTGCACAGGTAGTACGATACATATTGATGGTCGTTGTAATAGTCTTCGATCTCAAAGGCTTCCGGTACCGACCAGCCCGAACTGGTCCGGTAGGTGATGGATAACCCTTGTCCGGCTGCCGTACCGTCGGCATTGTACTCGTTAGCAACAACCAGCGAATTGTTATCTGGGGAAACGGAAACGGTAAAGTTCTTCCCTTTGTTGTTGATCGGTTTTCCGATGTTTTTCAGCGGAAGCCACTCTCCGTTGGCATCCAGTGAGGCAACCCACACATCCTGATCGTCGTTCGGATCACCCATGTTTTCCGGGTAGTCGTCACGGTTGATGTACAGGGTTTTTCCATCAGGAGAAACGATAGGCGATAATTCGGTATACTCGGAGTTGATGTTGGCACTCAGCTTTACTTTATCACCGATCTTGCCGGCATTTTCAACCAGGTTGATTTTTAGCGGATATTTACTGATCTTCAGGTGATCCACTTCAACCTCCATCTTTTCCCCGGTAAAGAAAGCGATACGGGCACCGTAATAGCTGTTTTCGTAATACGTGTGGACTTTTACATCGTTGATGTAGTAGGTTAATACATTGGCCGTCTTCATCACTTTGAGGGTGTTGTATTGGTTCAGACCTTTGTTAATCGAATTGTTGTTGGTGTAATTCACCTGAATATGGCTTTCCTCATTGTAAAAGTGATCCACTTTAAACTGACCGTTTGCCGTAATGAAGAATTTCCGGTATGAACTGTTGTCGGAATACATGGAATGTAATATTCCGTAAGCGTAATCTTTGTCGCCCGAAGTTTGTTTCATTTTCACTTCGATGGTGAAATCTTCTTCATCGGGAGAGAGCTTGTCGATGTTGTTGTACACCCATCGGGATCCTCCTGAGACATTATTCAGGTAATAGTGTCCGTCATTTACTTTGCAATGTAAATCTCCGGCCTGGTCTTCATACCACCCAAAACTATTGTCGTTAAAGTCGTCATTGATCAGAATGGTTTCCTGGCTTCGAGCGAAATGCATGCCGGCCAGAAAAACAAGTAAAAGCGTGATTTTATTCATGGTTTAGTTTTTTTATTCAAAAATAAAAGTACCGGATTCAAGAGAACATAGGGCATATGCCCTAAAAAAAAGAGCTGCTAAAAAAAGCAGCTCTCGATGAGTATGAAGATCAATCTTAGTTAAAGAAATTGATGTAAGACTCTTCGGCAAGAATATGAACCGGTTGGGGAAATTCGCCATGAACGGTTAATGCATTCTTGTGGTGATGTTCCAGGCTGCTCAATTTGTTTCTGTTCAACAGAATAACAGTAGAGTGTCCATGGTGGTCGGTTTTATCCAGAATGGTTTCTTCATTGAAATCACATTGCCAGTGTGTCTCATTCATGTCCTCGGCATAGGCGATCTCAACGGTGGGAACCTGATAGTAGTTGTGTTCTCCGATCCCTTCGAAATCGAACACCAGTCTCAACAGGCCGCTTTCAAACACGAGGTCTTCATTTTTAAGGCCTAGCTCGGCAAAGGTTACTTTCCCGGAAGTAGGGGATGAAAAGTTAATTTTTACTTCTCCTTGATTTAATTCAACAGTTTGACTCATAATATAATAGTTTAATTCTTATTCTTAGTGTAAAGATGAGACTGACAAAGAATAGAATTCCTGACGATCGTCAGGCTATTCGATGCCTTCCATCAGTTATTTCTTTTTAAAAGCATTGATGGCATTCCGGGTAAAATCGGAAAGCACCAACTTGCCACTCATGGCTGCTCTTTCGAGCAATAAATCATCCCAATTCTCTGTTCCTTCCCAGAATACTTTTTTCAGCATGCTCATGGCCTCGGGGTTCGAGGCGGCCAGTTTATTCGCCAGTGCATCAATCGCTTCATCCATAGCCTCGGCCGTGTCGAACAATTCAGCATAGAGCCCTTTTTCCAACGCCCATTCGGCGGAATACCACTCTGTGGCATTGATGGCCATCATGCTCATGGCAGAAGTGCCTACCTTGCGTTCAACGGCGGGTCCAACTACAAACGGACCGATTCCCACGGCCAATTCACTCAGTTTCACAGCCGCAAATGTGGTGGCGTAACAGAAGTCCACCGCACTGGCCATACCTACGCCCCCGCCAACGGCTTTCCCCTGAACACGGCCAATGATGAATTTCGGACATTTTCGGGCAGCGTTGATCACTTTGGCAAAGCCGGAGAAGAATTCCTTACCGGTATCCAGGTCGTTGATGGAGATCAGCTCGTCAAAACTGGCACCGGCACAAAACGTGCGGTCTCCTTTGGAGCGAAGGATGATGACCTTTACGGCATCATTTTGTCCCACTTCAGTAATGGTTTGAGCCAGTTTATTCAACACCTTTCCGGGTAATGAATTACTTAACGGGTGAAAGAATTCAATGCTGGCAATTCCTTTTTCATTGATGGTGTGCTCGACACTACCTTGTTCTATTGCTGTTTCCATTTCTATATGTTGTCCGTTAGTCAGTTAGTTAGTTTTTATCTTCTGAGAAGGTGAGTACATAGCCGTTGCAGTCCACAATCGAGAATTCAATGGTGTTGTAAAAGGTGCTTTCCAGGTCGGCAATGATTTCCACACCGTTGTTGAAGAGCTCTTCATGTACCTCGGTAATGCGGTCCACCTTGATGTAAAAGGTAAGGCCACCCCCTGGTTTCTCTCCCGCTAAACGAGGTAATTCTGAGCTCAGGCTCTTTTTGGATTGAAACATGATCACCACCTCATTGCGTTTTACCATGGCCCAATCCAGCTTGCCGGTTTCGGGTACGGTCATCAATAAGGTGAAACCTAGCATATCCGTGTAGAACTCAATGGTTTCTTCTACATCGTTTACCATCAGGTTGGGAGTAAGTGATTTTAGCATATAAGGCGTTGTTAAGTTTTAGAGTTATTCAGTTATTTAGTCTTGGTTTTTAAACTTCACCATGGTTAAAATGGTAGCGAGAGCAACGGTTTCACCGGTTTCGTCATACACATCCACCAGAAACTTCACGATTCCTTTCTTGATGTCGTTCTCGTCTTTCTTTTCCTGCGAGATCTTCTCTTTGGCGGTAAACCGAACACCAATGGTCATGCCCGGATAAACCGGCTTGGTGAACCGGCATTCATCCAGTCCGTAGTTCAGGAGAACGGGCCCTTTTTTTCCATCCACGAACAAACCGGCGGCTTTGGAAAGTACCCAGTAACCGTGCGCTACATTTTGTTCGAAGATCGTGCCTTCCAGACTGGTGGCATCCACATGCGCGTAGAAATGATCGCCACTTACGTTGGCAAAGTTGACGATGTCTGCTTGTGTTACGGTATGTTTTCTGGTGATCACGGTTTCACCGATCTCAATTTCTTCAAAGTATTTCTGGAATACGTGTTTATCGTATTCCACCTGATCACCACCGTACTGGTATTGTTTGGTGATCTTGGTTAGCATGGTTGGAGAACCCTGAATGGCTGTACGTTGCATGTAATGCAGGATTCCGCGTTTTCCGCCCATTTCTTCACCACCTCCGGCACGTCCCGGCCCGCCATGAGTCAGCAACGGCATCGGAGAACCATGCCCGGTACTTTCTTTGGCGCAGGCTGCATTCAAGACAAGAATACGGCCGTGCATCGAGGCAGCACCGAGAACAAACTCTTCGGCAATTTTGTCGTTATTGGTTACAATGGAACAGACCAGTGATCCTTTACCCATTTTAGCCAGTTCAATCGCTTCATTCAGGTCTTTGTAAGGAATGATGGTCGAAACAGGACCAAAGGCTTCCACATTGTGGCAATCCGTATTGTTGAACGGATCGGTATTTAAGAAGAGGAAAGGAGAGAGGAAGGCACCTTTATTCTTGTCGGCTCCGGTGACGTCGAAATTTTCAAAATCTCCGAAGACCAGCTCCTGACTTTTTGCCAACAGTTCTACTTTTTCTTTTACCTCCTGGCGTTGCTCCTGTCCGGCGAGGGCTCCCATACGGACACCTTCCACGGCAGGGTCGCCGATCACGGTTTTGGCTAAGCGCTGGCCCAGGGCGATCTGAACGTCTTCCACTAATTTCTCAGGGACGATGATCCGTCGCACGGCGGTACATTTCTGTCCGGCTTTAACCGTCATTTCTTTTTGAACTTCTTTGATGAAGATGTCGAATTCTTCCGTTCCCGGAACGGCATCTTCTCCGAGGATAGATGCGTTTAACGAATCGGCTTCCATGTTGAAAGGAACGGCCTCTTCGATGAGTCGCGGGTGAGACTTTAACATTTTACCCGTAGAGGCAGAACCTGTGAAAGTCACCACATCCTGGCTGCTTACATGGTCGATGATGCCGTTGGCCGAACCGCAGATCAGCTGTAAGGCTCCTTCAGGCAGGATGCCCGAGGCGATGATTTCTTTCACCATCAATTCGGTTAAATAGGAAGTGAGTGTGGCCGGTTTTACGATAGCCGGAACACCGGCCATGAAGTTAACCGCAATTTTTTCGAGCATTCCCCAGATCGGGAAGTTAAACGCGTTGATGTGAATGGCTACCCCTTGCTTCGGAACCATGATGTGGTGTCCGATGAAGGTGCCGTTTTTGGATAAAGGTGCCATTTCGCCTTCCACATAAAAGGTTTGGTCGCCGAACTGCCGGCGTAAACTGGCGTTGGCAAACAGATTCCCGATACCACCTTCGATGTCAATCCAGCTGTCGATCCGGGTTGCTCCGGTCCGGGCACTCAGCGCGTAGAATTTGTCCTTCATGCTGATCAGGTGAAGCGCCAGTTGTTTCAGCATCAGGCCTCTCTCCTGAAAGGTCATTTTGGCCAGGGCCGGTCCGCCAACCTCCCGGGCATATTTCATCATCTCTCCAAAATCCAGGCCTTTACTGCTGGCTTCGGCGATTTGTTCTCCTGTTATCGCATCATAAAGGGGTTTTCCGTCTCCGTCACCAGCCATCCATTTCCCCAGGGCATAATTCTCTAACTTCATAATCCATGTTTTAGGGCATCTAAATTAGAAGTTTATTGGCAATAAAACAACCGAAACGGCGGTCTTATTTCAGCTCTTTATTCAAGGTGTCCGTAAGTTCCTCAATAGAAATGTTGTAGCTGATCCGGCCTTCTTTGGCGAGTGAGATCTTGCCGGTTTCTTCGGAGATGATAATGGCCATCGAACGGGAAGTTTCCGTAATACCTGCGGCAGCCCGGTGGCGAAGGCCGAAATGAGCGGGAAATTCGTGGTTTTCGGACACAGGAAGGATACAGCGTGCGGCTGTGATCCGGTTGTTTTCAATGATGGCTCCACCGTCGTGCAGAGGGCTGTTTTTGAAGAAGATGGATTCTAAAATGGCGGACGACAATTGCGCATTGAGCTTTTCTCCCGAAGAGGAGTAATACTTCAATTCTGAGAACAGGTCAAGGATGATCAGGGCACCTGTTTTTGAACGGGACAGGTTCTGCGAAGCATGAATAACCTCGGCAACATTCAGCTTTTCCTTATTTTCGTTGGCCGATCGGAGCAGCCCCATGAGCTTGCCTTTGCGTCCGGAAGAAAAGAACTGGTTGTTTCCGATGAGTAACAGAAAACGACGAATTTCCTGTTGAAATACGATGATAAGAGCCAAAACACCTACTCCGATAAACTGTCCCAGAATCTCACTCAGCAATTCCATTTGAAGCGCTTCTACGATCTTCCAGAAGAGGTAAATGGCTAGAATACCTAAAAAAATCCGAATTGCTACGGTTCCCTTTACCAGTTTGTACAACTGGAACATGATGATGGCGACCAGCAGAATGTCTACCAGATCGAGCCAGCGGAATGTTATGAACAACAGGTTTGCCATAGTCCGTCAAAGGTAGGATTAATTGTCATATTGCTTGTTTGCAATTTCCAATAATACCTGATAGTAATTTACATTCAACAACTTCCCTTTTAACCAGGCATAATAAGCCATTGCCTGCAGGTCTTCCTGCTCGGCGGGAATTTTAACCAGTTCGCTGATCACTTCTTCGATGAATTGATTGTCCCGGATGATCATCGGATTGTTGATGATGATCTTCACTTTTTGCATAAACAGCAGCGCCCTCGCATAAAGCGGATGTTTAAATAATCCGGCAAACGTACGTTCGAATGAACGGATCCGGTTGAGGGCAATCTCGAAATTGCCCAGTTCGTACTGGATCATAATTTCGATCATGTTCTTTTTCATAACCCATTCAATTCCCATTTTTTTCGACAGCCATTTGTCGGAATGGTTCAGGCTGTGCATGATGCGGTTACTTTCTCTGTAATTGCCGCTGTTACCGTAGTAGATGATCAGGTTCATTTTGATGTTCAGCTGATCTTCCGCCTGAAGTTTCCGCATGGTGGAGTCTTTGATGGAGCTGAGGATGGTGATCGACCGGTCGTTTTGATTGAGGTAGCTGTAATTGGCGGCAGAAAGCATCACATATTTGGGGTAGAACCTGTTGTAATAAGCTTCGTTGTGCTCCAGCATGGCCTCATGCATGATTTCCATGTAGTGGTTGGATCGCTCGAAGTGCCGGTTTCTGTACAGGATGTGTGCGATCATGTACAGGATATGAATCTTGTACAGGTGGTTCTTGCCGGAGAAGCCATAGTTATTGACCATCTCTTCGTACATGCGGATAACGTAAGGTTCGAAATTGTAAAAGTCTTTTTTGGAAAGCATCACCCTGCGGGTCAGGTCGAGTACTTTGTAGAGTACCTCCGGACGCTGGAATACGAGATCATTGATGCCGTATTTTTTCAGGAGGCGATCGATGATTTTGTTCAGGTCTTTATCCTCACCTTTATAGATGACTTCATTCACTTCCCGCTTGATGAAATTGTAGGCGATGTTGATCTTTTCGTTTTCATCGACCAGCGTCTTATTGTCTTTCCATTTGTTGTAAATGTCACTAATCTCGGGGGCAAAATCACTTTCCGATTGCTCGAGCTGGAGGTGGTAAATGCTGTTGAGGAGTTCGTATTGCTCATTCTCCAGGGCAGTTTGTTCAGCCTTATTCAGGAAGCGCCAACCCAGTTCCTCGCTTTTGTTGTTAAACGCGTAGGTGGCCATGGAAATCAATCCGGAGATGGAAGAAGTGGAGGTGGGGTCTTTGTCGATTTGTTTCAGGACGATGAAATCGCTGATGTGTTTTAGAAGTCGCTTTCTTAGCGTGTGATAAGCCACCTTGTTGGGTGTTTTGTAGAGCTCTTTTTGGATGTCTTTAGGAGACGCCTGATCGGCAATCAGCTCAAAAAGATCAAGGTCTTTACGCTCTTTCTTACTCTTTTGGCGATTGATGAAAATGCGGAATTCCTTTTTGTCGTCTTCCGAAAAGGTATTGATTAATTCTTGTAGAATGTCCATTAATTAAAGTCAGTTTAAAAACAATCAAAAATATCTATAAATAATCAATTTAACACTATTTAACATGATTTAAAAGTCAGTTTATTTTTATTCTTTGTTTTTATAGTGTTGTTTACCCCGCTAAGTTTGTTCCGTTGTTTATACCTAAAACTTAGACTTATGGAAGCAATCATCACCATCATCGTATTAGCCATACTGGCAGTGCCTGTCGTTCTGCTGGTCTGGATCAAAGTGTCGACATCCAATTCCATCCGGGATGTTGGTTTTAAAGTGAATAATCTATCCTATAAAATAGATCAGCTTCGTGACGACATCGTCACTAAAAAAGTAGATGATCTTGTTGTAGAAGAGGAGATCGATCAACGGGTAGAGCGGATGCTGGATATTGTGCCGGAAGAGAAAGAGGAAAAACAAGAAGACAAACCGGAGGCGATTGAACAGATTGAGGAGGTTCGTGAAGAATTAATAGATACCGCATTCCCGGCAGAGCAGAGTGAAACTCGGGAATCCAGCGAGTCGGTTGAGGAAGAGTTAGATGCTGTTCGGCCGGAAAAATATGCGGCTTTTGCTGCGGCGTCTCCACAGGAAGCCAAGCCGGTAACACTTCCAAAGCCTCCTAAAAAGAAGCGTGATCTGGAAAAATTCGTGGGAGAGAACCTGTTGAATAAAATCGGGATCGGCGTGCTGGTATTAGGAATTGCCTACTTTGTGAAATATGCCATCGATAACAACTGGATCGGAGAGGTAGGGCGTGTTGCGATCGGGTTATTGTCCGGCGGATTGCTGAGTTTTATTGCCCATAAGATCAGAAAGTCTTACAAGGCTTTCAGTTCGGTACTGGTCGGTGGGGCCATGGCCGTGTTCTATTATACCATATCCATTGCTTTTCACGATTATCACTTGTTCAGTCAGCCATTGGCATTTGGATTAATGGTCGGCGTTACGGCTTTCTCTGTGCTGCTGTCCATTTCTTACGATAAAAAAGAACTGGCTATACTGGCACTTGTCGGCGCTTTTTCTACGCCACTGATGCTAAGTACGGGTGAAGGGAATTATAAGATCTTGTTTACTTACATAACCATTGTGAATGTCGGGATGCTGGTACTGGCATACTTCCGGAAATGGAACCTGGTCAACATCCTGTCGCTCAGTTTTACGATCCTGTTGTACGGCTCGTGGTTCATGGTTAAGGTAGTAAACGGAGTTGCGCCGGTTCCTTACCGTGGAGCGCTGATCTTTGCCGGAATCTTTTACCTGGTCTTCTTCTTCATGCATATCGTTAACAACCTGAAGGAGCGCACAACATTTAAACACTATGAGTTTGGCTTGTTGCTGGGGACTACGGCGCTTTTTTACACGGTAGGGATGAGTGTGTTCCATTTATCGGGAAACGCCCAGTACCAGGGTTTGTTTACGGTTCTGCTGGGTGTGTTTAACCTGTTGTTTGCTTATCCGCTGTACAAGCGAAACAACGTGGATCGATCACTGATTTTCCTGTTAATGGGTATGGTGCTGACATTTGTCAGCCTGGCAGCTCCTGTTCAGTTAAGCGGGAACCACATTACCATGTTCTGGGTGAGTGAAATGGTGTTGTTGCTGTGGTTGGGACAAAAATCCGGACTGAAATTAGTGAAATCCGGAGCGATTATCCTGATGGTGCTGATGGGGATCAGCCTGGTGATGGATTGGGGGCAGATCTATTTTGCCTACCCGTCGCTGAAGCTGCCTGTGATCGTGAATAAAGGGTTTATCACAACGGCCTTTGCAGTTCTTGGCTTGATCTTATTTAGCCGCTTATTGAATCGCGAAGAAGAAGGAGCAACTATACTGGGAATGCCTGTGCCGGGCTTGAGATCGGGCGTTAAAATGCTCGCCGGTGCATTGATCTACATCATGGGGATGCTGGAGATCAGTTACCAGGTACAATTGCATTTGGGTAAAGAATCGCTAACCGTATTGAGTGGGTTATTGTGGACACTTGCCTTTGTTGCCGGATTGATCGTTTATGCTCAAAAACTGCAATCCAGGTTGCTGCAGCAGGTGTTGGTGATCACGTCTCTGGTAACGGTGATGGTGTATCCGGTATTCAACTTCCTGGAGCAAAATGTAAGGAATGAGGTGTTGTATGGTCAACTGAACAGCTTCAGTGTGGTAGTGAACTACCTGAATGCCGGACTGGTTATTCTCCTGGCGGTTTGGTTCATCAGGAAGGTGAAACAGTGGTATGGATTCGATTCGGCGAATTACAAGGCTGCGGTCTGGATCATGAGTCTGTTCGGCATCATGATCTTCAGCATGCAGTTAAATCATCAAACGATCATGCTGTTTTATGATGCTCAGTTGGAGAACATGAGTTTTATCAATAAGCAAACCGTTAAGATCGGTTACCCGATCCTGTGGGGACTGAGTTCCTTCGGATTGATGCTGATCGGGATGCGGAAGAAACAACGTGTTTTTAGGATCATTTCCCTGAGTCTCTTTGCCTTGGTGTTGTTCAAGTTGTTCCTGTTCGACATCCAGGGAGCTTCGGAAGCCGGAAAGATCGTTGCGTTTATCCTGCTGGGGGTGTTGCTGCTGGTGATCTCTTTTATGTATCAGAAATTAAAGAACCTGATCCTGGAAGATCATCCGGATCAAATTAAAAACATGGAATCATGAAAATATTAGCCATTCTAATTGCTTTATTGGGCCTGAGGCCGTTATTCGCTCAAGGGTATCAGTACCAGGCTGACGTGGAACAGCCTCAGGAAACCGGATTCTGTCAGGTTCAACTGGATCCGTCCATCACGACCAAACTGAACGCATCCTTCTCAGACTTGCGATTGCGTAACGGGAAAGGAGTGGAGCAACCCTATATCCTGGAGAAGGAAGCGTTTTCAGTTCATAAGCGGGTATTCAAGACTTACCGGCTCGTGGAAAAGAAGCGTTGGAGAAACGGGGCAACGGTACTGTATGTCGAAAATGAGGCCAAAGACATGATCAATAACATTCAGTTGCAGATCCGGAATTTTGATGTGCGTAAACGGCTTGAACTTGCCGGGAGCGATGATTATGAGGATTGGTATGCAATCAAGGAGAATTACGTGTTTTGGTCGGCTAATGGAAAAGATACGACATCGGAGGCCAAAGGTCTGTATTTTCCGTATAGTGATTACCGTTATTACCGCATCATCATCTACGATGTGTATAGCATGCCGATTAATGTGTTGCAGGTAGGTTATTTTGATACCTACCGGGAGCAGGGTAAGTTTTCGAAGATTGATAATCCTGAATTGTATCGAATTGATAGTAATGAAGTTAAGGAAACATATATCAAGTTAAAGTTTAATGGTAATCCGTATTTTGACAAATTGACTTTTAAAGTAGATAAACCTGAATTTTACTACCGGAAAGCGCGCCTGGCGTTAAAGCAGAAAGACTATAAAGGGCGAACTTATTATCAGACCATCACCCGGTTTGTACTGCATTCCAATTCGGAACTAACGCTGTTTGAAACGGCTTTTCCGCATCAGGAATTCTACCTGATCGTAGAAAATGAGGATAATCCGCCACTTGAAGGGCTGAATATAGAGGCATATCAGTTAAATCACCGACTTATATCATATTTTGAAACCGGCGAAAATTATACTTTGGTATTCGGATCAGACAGTGTGTTACCGGTACCCAATTACGACCTGCAGTTCTTTAGAGATAAAATAGGGAAGCAGGTGCCGGTTCTTTCGGTTCGGCGTATTCGGCCTTTCGCAGAGGCCGAATCGAAAAAAGGAAGCCCGGCAGATACAACAGTGTTGTGGATCGTTGTTGCGGTGGTGGCTTTGTTGCTGGGATTGATTTCCTACAAAATGATTACTGAAATGGAAAAAAAATAAGATTATGAAAACATTCATGCAGATTACCAGATGGGTAAACAACATTGCTACTACGATACTTCTCGTTTTAGTTACTTATATTGTAGTCGCTCACTTCTTCTCTCCCGATCCTCCCGGAGTAGGGTTGTCGAATCATGAAACGATAATGGCCGTTACCATGGGACTGATGTTTACCGGTGCCTTTGTTGCCTTCTGGAAGCGTATCATCGGAGGTGTTATGACGCTCGTGTTTTACGTGGTGTTTTCAGTATTGCAAGGAAGTTTGGTTGAAGGTATTGTTTTCTATACCTTTATCGTCATTGCTCTGGTGAATCTGATACTCGGGTTTTATTACCGAAAAAACAAATGATTTCAGCGTGAAACGGATTTCTCTCAACATAGCAAAATACACCGGAATCTTTTTATTGAGTTTTGCGGTATTTGTCGGGCTGTATTACTTGGCATCGGTTGCCTGCAGGTACATTACGACGAACAACGATTACGTGGTTCCGGAAGACGGGATAGAGATTTTTGTGGTTTCCAACGGTGTGCATGCGGACATCTGTTTGCCGGTAAGCAGCAATAAGAAACTGTGGTCCGGTTATTTTAAGCCGGAAAATTTTGAAACGTTGACGAAAGAACCGGAGTATATTTCTTTCGGTTGGGGCGATAAAGGTTTCTTTCTGGATACTCCGACATGGGACGATCTGACCTTTGGTACAGCATTCAAAGCCTTGTTTATCCCGTCAGCGACTGCTATCCATGTGTCTTACCTCGAAAAAACGCCTCAGCTTTCACCAACCACCAGGTCCTTCCGGGTGAGCCGGGCAGGTCTTCAACGGATAGAAGCCTATATTTTATCCTATGTTAAATTAAAACAAGAACAACCCGTTTTGATCGACTGTTGCCGGTACCCGAACCTGCATGATAATTTCTATGAAAGTAATGGCAGTTATCACCTGTTCCGGACCTGCAATGTATGGACGAATCAGGTTATTATGGAGGCCGGTGTGAAGACGTCGGTTTGGACACCGTTTGATACGGGTATTTTAGCGCAATTTGAACAGGAATGAGTCTTAAACGGTACTATAAGATGGTCGTGCTGCTGGCGTTGTTTGTGATCACGGCCGTGGCGTTGATGATAGTCGATCCGATCGCACAGGATTTGGCGTATCACCGGTTTTCGGATGATCGGGAAATGCTCGGCATACCGCATTTTATGGATGTATTGAGTAACCTGCCGTTTGTGATTGTCGGGTTTCTGGGAATTCGTCTGGTAAGCCGGAGTTACAAGAAGCAGCCATTGGGCTTGTTCCTGATGAGTTTTACGGTGTTTGTCGGGGTCTTACTAACCGGTTTTGGTTCCGGATTCTATCACGTTGAACCGAATAATTTTACGCTCATCTTTGATCGTTTGCCGATGACACTTGTTTTTACGGCATTTTTTGCGACCATTATATACGATTATGTGGATCGAAGAGCGGGGGCCTATTTGTTTTATGCCTTGCTGATGGTTGGCATTTACAGTATTTTGTATTGGTATTATACAGAGATCACAGGAGCGGGCGATTTACGCCTGTATGCCTTTGTTCAGTTTTTCCCCATCGTGGCGTCACCGCTGATTCTGATCTTCTACCACCATGAAGACCTGTATACCAGGCAATTGATATACCTGTTCCTGGCTTATGCAGTTGCTAAATTTTTCGAACATTTTGATAGCCAGGTTTTTGATCTCATCCGGGTAGTGAGCGGGCATACGTTAAAACATCTGTTTTCGGCGCTGGCCGTTTGGATGATCTATAAAATCTTCAAAAAACGATTGGCATGATCAGGCGATTTCTCTTCCTCATAGCGATTGTCCAGGTGTTGATTAGCACACTTGTTTGGGGTGTTACTCAACCGGTTGTTGTTAAGAACAAAACGGAACAACTCGTTAAAGCTGACGTTGATCAGCTGCGCCAGGATGTCCAGACGTTATGTTCAACCCCGAAGCCCAGAAATGCAAAGAACATCAACTCCCTCAATCAGGCGGCAGGTTATATTGCCGGCGAATGGAAACAATTGGGATTGAAAGTGGATACGCAGGCTTATCAGGTAGACAATCAGACCTACATGAACCTGATCTGTTCGTTTGGCCCCGAAGATGCCGAACGATTGATTATCGGGGCACATTACGATGTGTGTGAAAATCAGGCCGGAGCCGATGATAATGCCAGCGGAACGGCCGGGTTGCTGGAGTTGGCCCGGCTTCTAAAGGAACATCAGCCGAATTTGAATCACCGGATTGACCTGGTGGCCTATACCCTCGAAGAGCCTCCGTATTTCAGGAGTCAGTATATGGGAAGTGCGGTGCATGCAAAATACTTACATGACCATGAAATTAAAGTGA
>JAGQZT010000027.1 GCA_020435335.1 Flavobacteriales bacterium
AACCTTAACCGCTTGTTCAAACGACGGTACTACGGATTTAATCACCTTGTTAGGTACTCCTGATGCAGGTGGTACCTGGTACGGTCCTTCGGCTTTAGCCAACGGTGACCAAGGTACGTTCGATCCGGGTACAAACGCGGCTGGTACTTACCTCTACGTAGTGACCGGTACAGCACCGTGTGGTGACGATACCGCTCAAGTGGTAGTGACTATTAATACTCCGGTTAATGCCGGTGTTGATAGCACATTAAGTATTTGTAGTTCGGCTGCTCCGGTTGATTTATTCAATTACTTAGGTGTTGCCGATAACGGTGGAACCTGGTCAGGACCTTCGGCATTGGCTAATGGTGATCTCGGAACATTCGATCCGGGAACCAATACGGCCGGTACTTACATGTACATTGTTACCGGAACGGCACCTTGTACGGATGACACCGCTCTGGTAGTTGTAACGATCACAGCAAATGATGATCCGACCTTTACGTATCCTGACATCTGTGCAGGAGCCGGAGGATTACCTGGTACGATCAACACACCGGGTGGTACGTTCAGCTTTAACCCAGATCCGGGCGATGGTGCTACCATCAATCCGACTACAGGGGCTATCAGCAATGAAGTGGGCGGAAGTACTTATAGTGTTCAGTATATTACACCTGCCGGACCTTGCCAGGATAGTTTAACAATAACCGTTAACATTCTGACTGCTCCGAATGCAGGATCCGACAACACCTTAAATGCATGTTCGTCTGACGGCACGACTAACCTCATCACATTACTCGGTGGAGCTGATGCCGGTGGTACCTGGAGTGGACCTTCGGCGTTAGCCAACGGTGATCAGGGCACATTCGACCCGGGAACCAATGCATCGGGAACTTACCTGTACATTATCAACTCCGGTGCTTGCGGAAGCGATACGGCTCAGGTAATTGTTACGGTTAATACTGCTCCGAATGCAGGAACAAACGGCTCGGTGACATTATGTGATACCGATCCGGCTGTTGATCTGTTTAACCTGTTAGGAAGTGCAGACTTAGGCGGAAGCTGGTCGCCTGCCCTGACTTCGGGAACGGGAGTATTCGATCCTTCGGTTGATGCCGCCGGAACATACACCTATACGGTTACCGGAACGGCGCCGTGCGGAAATGCATCGGCAACCGTTGTGGTTACAATCGATAATTCAGGCTGTACCGTTACACCAACCGAATACGTGATCAGCAACTTGCTGACTCCGAATGGCGATGGTAAAAACGATACCTGGATCATCACCAACGTTGAATTGTTAGACGGCGCAACCGTCATGATCTTCAACCGATGGGGTACGAAACTGTATGAAACGACCAGTTACCAGAATGACTGGAACGGTACTTATAACGGACAAGATCTTCCGGACGGTGCATACTATTATGTGATCGAACTCAACGGAGAAGTGATCCAGGGGCCGTTAACCTTATTAAGAACTAAATAATTTCAACAACCATGAAAAAGCAAGATAACATGAAAAAGTTCAGAAATATCGCCATCGTGGTTGTTGGATTCATTGGAATTCAAACAGCTGCGTTCGGGCAACAAATGCCTCAGACCAACCTGTACAATGAAAATGTTTTTAATGTCAATCCGGCATACGCAGGTTACAATCCGCATTGCCTCGAAGCCTATGTGGGACATATTACCCAGTGGGTTGGTGTAGAAGGAGCTCCTTCCACCAATTACCTGGATATCCACAAAGGATTGGGTAAGAAGTTCGGAATCGGAGGTGGATTTATTCTGGATAAGACCAACATGATTAGCCGGTTCTCCGGAAACGTGAGTGGCTCTTATCGTATCGGACTGAATGAGCACTCCAATATCCGCGTAGGTTTGTCGCTGGGAATCTACCAGGTTTCCATCAACACGTCCAAAGCGGTGGTACAGGATCCGACAGATGAGATCATCAATGGCTCTTCAAGCGGTATGACCTTAAACAACGAACTTGGATTACTCTACAACTACAAGAAATTCATTCTTGGTGTGGCGGTACCTCAGGTTTTTGAAACGGATGCCAAATACGATGTGCAAACTTCAACAGCCAGTTTCGGTGTAAACCGTCATTTTACGGTGATATCAAAATATGGCTGGGATATTTCCGACAAAGTAGAACTGGAACCAAGTGCATTCATGAAACGCGTAACCAATGTCAACCAATTCGATCTGAACCTGATGGGTACGTATAACGATCTGATCGGAATTGGTATCGGATACCGGACCGATGTGGGTTTACTGGCCCGCCTGAAGCTAAAACTGCAGGAAATGTTCGTATTGGCGTATGCCTATGAATTTGCCGGATCTAACATCTCATCCTACTCTTCGGGATCACATGAGATTATGTTGGGCATTAAGTTCTGTAAAGAAAAACCTGCCGAACAACCTCGTATCGAATCGGCTATTCCGCCGCCACCGATTGAAGAGCCGGAACCCGAACCTGTTGCTGAAGAGCCCGTAGTTGAACCGGAACCTGTTGTCGAGCCGGAGCCGGTAACAGAACCTGCACCGGGACTTACCGCTGAAGAGCAGGATGCCATTGGCAAAGTGGTGGGCTATGATTTAGGAAACTCGAATTACAGTGCTTCCCAACAGGAAAAAGTAGACCGGATTATTGAGGTCATGAAAGCTCATCCGGATCTTAAAATTGAAATAAGCGGCCACTCCTGCGACATCGGAAGTGATGAGCGCAAGGAATTGGTATCTAAATTAAGAGCCGATAAGATTAAAGCCTATATGGTTAAGAACGGCATTGATGAAAACCGGATCTCAACCAAAGGTGAAGGAGATCAACGTCCGATGGTGCCGAACACCGACGACGACAACAGATCCCTGAACAGAAGGGTTGACTTCAAGATCATTGAATAAAAAAAGGAGGCTCCGGCCTCCTTTTCTTTTTTTTATCTGTGCATCGATCAAATAATCATGGCTGCTCCAACAGTCTCGTTGGTACCTTCATCAATCAGAATCAGGCTTCCGGTAAACCGGTTCCTTGAGTAATTATCATACAACAACGGTTTGGTGGTACGGATGGAAACACGGGCAATCTCATTCATACCCACCTCTTTATCATCCTCAATGCGATGTAAGGTATTGATATCTACTTTGTAGCGAACTTCCTTGATGACACACCGGGCATCGTTAGAGGTATGCTTGATCGCGTATTTTCCACGCGGAACCATCTTTTTTTCATTAAGCCAGCATAGCATCACGTCAACATCCTGTTCCACTTCGGGTTTATTGTTTTCCCGTACGATCATATCTCCCCTGCTGATATCGATATCATCTTCCAGGGTTAAGGTAACCGACATAGGAGCAAAAGCTTCTTCCAGGCTTCCTGCCATGGTATCGATCGATTTTACTTTGGATGTTAATCCGGATGGCAGTACCATCACCTCATCGCCAGGCTTAAAAACCCCGCCGGCAATTCTTCCGGCATAACCTCTGTAATCATGATACTCGTCGGACTGAGGACGAATAACATACTGTACCGGGAATCTGCAATCAATGTGGTTGTAATCACTACCGATATGGATGTTCTCCAGCAGGTACATCAATGTTGATCCGTGGTACCAATCCATGTTTTCCGATTTATTCACCACATTATCACCTTTCAGGGCACTGATCGGCACAAAATGAATGTCCTTCACGTTTAGCTTCGATGAGAAGGCTTCCAGATCATCCTTAATCTTTTCAAACACTTCTTCCGAATAATCGACCAAATCCATCTTGTTAATGCAAAACACCACGTGAGGAATCCCTAAAAGCGAAGAAATGAATGTGTGCCGGCAAGTTTGTTCAACCATCCCGTGACGGGCATCCACCAGTATAATCGAAAGGTTGGAAGTTGAGGCTCCGGTAACCATGTTACGGGTATACTGAATGTGCCCCGGCGTATCGGCAATAATGAATTTACGTTTGGGAGTGGCGAAATACCGGTAAGCTACATCAATGGTAATTCCCTGCTCTCTTTCTGCTCTTAACCCATCGGTCAGTAATGCTAAGTTAACATTTTCCTCTCCTTTGCGTTTACTGGATTCTTCGATGGCTTCATACTGATCGGCGAAGATCGATTTCGAATCATATAATAAACGTCCGATGAGTGTGCTCTTTCCGTCATCAACGCTTCCTGCTGTTGAGAAACGTAAAAGCTCCATATCCAAATACGAGTTCGTATCCATAATTAAAAATATCCTTGTTTTTTACGGTCTTCCATAGCGGCTTCCGATCGTTTATCATCCGAACGCGTACCACGTTCAGTGGTTCGTGCGGCAGCTACTTCTTCAATAATTTTCTCGATGGTGTCAGCATCCGATTCAACCGCGCCTGTACACGTTGCGTCGCCGATGGTTCTGAATCTTACTTTCATGCTTACCGTAGGCTCCGTGTCCCGTTGCTGAATAAAATCAGTCGTAGACATAATCACTCCGTCACGAATAAATACATCTCTTTCATGTGCCAGGTAAATGGATGGAATTTCAATTTTTTCCTGCAGGATGTATTGCCATACATCCATCTCGGTCCAGTTGCTGATCGGGAATACCCTGAAATGTTCCCCCACATGCTTTTTACCGTTAAAAATGTTCCACAATTCCGGGCGCTGGTTTTTCGGATCCCACTGACCGAAATCATCACGATGCGAAAAGAAACGTTCTTTTGCACGGGCTTTTTCCTCATCTCTTCTGGCACCTCCTATGGCACAATCGAATTTATGCTCTTCAATCGTATCAAGCAGGGTTACGGTTTGTAAAGCATTTCGACTGGCATTGTATCCTTTCTCTTCCACCACTTTCCCTTCATCAATGGATTGTTGTACCGACCCCACAACCAGCGTCGCACCAAGTTTTTCAATAAAGCTATCCCGAAAAGCTATTGTTTCCGGGAAATTATGCCCGGTATCCACATGTACCAGCGGAAACGGAATCCTGGCCGGCCAAAAAGCCTTTCTGGCCATGTGAGCAACAACGATCGAATCCTTTCCTCCCGAAAACAATAAAGCGGGTCGCTCAAACTGAGCAGCCACTTCGCGGAGCACATAGATGGCTTCCGCTTCGAGTTCCTGTAAATGCGTTAAATTATACGACTGCATATCGAATCAAATTTGTGGGCCAAAATTAGCCAATGTATAACAACTACAAAACGATCTAAAACAAAAAAGGGCTATTAAAAGGCCCTTTTTTAAATTTCATTTCGCTTAGAACTTGGCTCTCGACTTTCTTCTTCTTCGTTTCTTTCTGCCAAGTACCCAGCTGTGTTTAGCCCTGTAAAATTTACTTCTACCTCTGATGGCCCAGCTGAAATTAACTGTAGCGGTAACGTAAGCATCATCATGCTCAGGATCACCTCGCTTATCACCCGGTTGATAGGTATTCACAGATGGTAACTTTTCGGCATCCGGATTATCTTCACGAATCTGATCAATAATGGCTTGATTGTTTTTATTCGCTAAGCTGGCTGTATACGGATCATCATGAGCCACATAAACGGTGCTAACATCATCGATGTAATCGGTAAATGTAGTTCTCCAGCCGATTTCCATACCTAAACGATACTTCCGTTCTATCGTGTAATAAAAACCGATTCCTACCGGAATGGTAAAGTTGAAACGGCTGTATGAAACCCCCTCGGTTTGCAACGGCTGTAAAGAAACCCAGTTTCCACTGGGAGCCTGCCCTTTAGGATTACTGTAAAAGAGCCCGACACCTCCATAGAAATACAGGTTGAAATCGGACGTATATCGACCGGTTCTACCCACATCATTCACCTTGTAGATGTATAATTCACCGTTGGCAAGCAGTTCAAACATATCGTTCCTGAAATTCAGGTTTCTTCCTCTACGGTGCGGATTATCGGTTTTAGCATCATCCCCGGATAAGCGAATGTAATTCAACGAACCTTTCACACCAATTTTCGGTGAAACACGGTAACGGTAAAACCCTCCTAAAGTCCAGCGAGAATAATTCAATTTCATATCTACGAATCCATCCCGGCGCTCACCCACGCCTCCTCCAATTTCTCCCAAATAATTGGAAGCACCTACAGAAAACCCATAATCAACATAATATTGACTATAGCCAGTTATAGTAGTTAAAAGCGTAATTGCTAATGTTAGCAGTATTTTTCGCATAAATGCAAATATATAAAACTAATACCTAAGAAAGCAACTTTAATATTAATTTATTGTATATTTTAATTTGCTTTATTTTGCTAAATATTTCACTTCAAAAACATGGAAAACAGGATCACTTCTTTATTCAATATTCAACTTCCTATTATTCAAGGCGGTATGATCTGGAACAGCGGCTGGAAACTGGCTGCAGCAGTAAGTAATTCGGGCGGATTGGGGCTTATTGGTGCCGGATCGATGTACCCCGATGTGTTCCGGGAGCATGTGCAAAAATGTAAAGCGGCCACGGACAAGGTGTTTGGGGTTAATTTGCCCTTGTTATACCCGCAAATGGATGAAATGATCGACATTGTACTGGAAGAAGGTGTTAAAGTCGTTTTTACTTCTGCCGGAAACCCGAAAACCTACACTTCCAGGCTTCAGGAAAAAGGCATTACTGTTGTTCATGTGGTTTCAAGTGTAAAATTTGCCCTAAAAGCCCAGGAAGCCGGCGTAGACGCAATTGTAGCCGAAGGTTTTGAAGCCGGCGGCCATAACGGAAGGGATGAAACCACCACCCTCTGCCTGATCCCCATGGTTGCCAAAGCCGTCCGGATTCCGGTAATCGCAGCAGGTGGTATCGCTACCGGAAACGCCATGCTGGCCGCCATGATCCTGGGTGCCGACGGCGTTCAAATGGGAAGCCGGTTCGCAGCCTCCACCGAGTCTTCTTCTCACCAAAATTTTAAGGACGAGATCGTTAAAGCCCGGGAAGGCGACACCATGCTTACCCTTAAAGATGTTACTCCCGTGAGACTCATCAAAAACAGCTTCTTCGACCAAATCAATACCGCCATCCTGAATGGTGCCACCCCCGATGAACAACGCGAAATCCTCGGCCGGGGCCGGGCTAAAAAAGGCATGTTCGAAGGCGACCTGGAAAACGGTGAACTGGAAATCGGTCAGGTTTCCGGACTCATCGATTCCATCCTTCCCGTTCAACAAATCATCAACGACATCATGAAAGAATTTCATGAGTCACTGAACCAAATGAACAGCAAGAAATACCTCTTTTAAAAACCTTTTAATCAAATTTTAAACAACTGATAAACTGATTGTTATAATATTAATATGCTATTATTAAAGTCAGTTATTTTTTGATTTTTGTTTTCATGCTTCATGCCGTCATCCTAGTTTTGGATTCAATTCATTGCATGAACTAAAACATAAAATCATGAAAAATTTACAGTATTTGGTCCTGACCATTTTGATGCTGGCCACATCCTACTCCATCGGCCAAAACAACAAGCCTACCTGTGCCGTACTAAACATCAACCAGGTCGGGCTTTCGAGTTACACACCCGACATGCTCGGTAACCTCACCCGAAGGGAATTCAGCAAACTGGGCATCTATGAAATCCTTTATGCGGAAGACATCCGGCCACTCATTAAAAAAGATTCGACCACTACCCGATATCCAAAAAACAGTTTCAATTGCTACAGCATCCAATGCCTGACCAAAGCCGGACAGGAAATCGGAGCGGATAAAATGCTGAGCGGGCAGGTAGAACAAATGAACGACGCTATCATCATCTCTTTTCGGGTTATCGATGTGAAAAGCCAAAATGTGGAATACTCCATCACCAAGGAATACCTCAACCTGAACGACCAGCTTAAAAATATGATCGTGCTCACCCTCCGGGAAATGATGGGGCTCTACAACGACAAAGAACTGGAAGACCTGCTCATCAAAAAGTTCAACCGGGAAAGCTACATCAACACCACAGGCATCAACAGGCTCAACCTCTCCGGAACACGAATGGGTGTGGTAACCATGCTGGGCAGCAACAAGGAGATCATCAAATTGCCGGAATCACAGGGCGGGTTCGAATCCGTTCCGGTATTCTTCAACTTCGGCTACCAGTTTGAAAGCCAGTACCTCAACCAGGGACGCATCCAGGGACTTTTCGAATTCATCCCGTCCATTACCGGACTGGAGCAGGGCTTAACCATGCCTTCCATTACCATTTTACACGGCATCCGCGACAATAAAACCGGGTTTGAATTTGCTTTCGGCCCTACATTCGGCATGGCGCCGTTCGCCTCGGGTTATTACGACAGTAACGACGACTGGCACCTGGAATCGGACTGGGAACAACAGCAATACAACCCAAACGACACATCACAGCTAGTCGTACCCAACCCTTACCCCATTGTTAAACGACTGGACAGCCGGGGCAAGTATGAAATGACAACCGGATTCATCCTCGGACTCGGGTTCAGCATCCGGTCGGGAAACATCAATATCCCGGTAAATGTCTACACCGTACTTCAGAAAAAATCCATGCGAACCGGAATTTCACTCGGTATAAACGCCAAAAAACAACACCGCTAAAAAAGAAGGAGTATTGAAATCAATACTCCTTTTTTCTTCGGAATATTTCTTTCCTTTGTGCATTCCTAAATGCTGCTATGATACACTTCGAAAAGTTTCAACTGAACAATGGTCTGACCGTAATCGTACACCGGGACCAATCCACCCCCATCGTCGCATTCAACATGCTCTACAATGTCGGTGCACGCGACGAACATCAGGATCAAACCGGATTTGCTCATTTGTTCGAACACCTTATGTTCGGAGGTTCCGTTAACATCCCCAACTTCGACGAACCCCTGCAGCGGGTAGGAGGAAACAACAACGCGTTTACGTCGAACGACATGACCAACTATTACATCACGCTGCCGAAAGACAACCTTGAAACGGCTTTCTGGCTCGAATCCGACCGCATGCTCAGCCTGGCGTTCACCGACAAGAGCCTCGAAGTACAACGCAGTGTAGTCATTGAAGAATTCAAACAAAATTACCTCAACCAGCCTTATGGCGACGTGTGGTTATTACTCCGTCCCCTGGCCTACCGGCAGCACCCTTACCAGTGGGCTACCATCGGTAAGGAAGTGAGCCACATTGCCAATGCCACCATGGACGATGTCAAATCCTTCTTCTACAAATTCTACCGACCCAACAATGCCATTCTTTCTGTTGCCGGCGACATCGACGTGGACACCATCAAAACGCTGGCGAACAAATGGTTTGGAGATATTCCTGCCGGTGACGTTCCTACCCGTAACCTGCCACAAGAAGCACCCCAAACAGAGGCACGACGCCTGAACGTGGAACGGGAAGTGCCGGCCAACGCCATCTATAAAGCCTACAAAATGTGTAAACGGACCGATCCGGATTACCATGCTACGGATCTGTTGAGCGATGTGCTTTCCCTGGGAAAATCTTCCCGGTTACATACCGCTCTGGTCAAGGATCGACAACTTTTCAGTGAAATTCACGCCTATGTACTGGGAAGCTTTGACGAAGGATTACTGATCATCAGCGGCACACTGGCCGACGGTATTTCCTTTGAAGAGGCCGAAGCAGGTATCGTTTCGGAAATTGAGAAGTTTCAAACCCAAGGCCTGAAAGAAAAAGAGCTCATGAAGGTGAAGAACAAGATCGAATCGACGAACACCTTTTCCGAAACCAGTGTCCTGAACAAAGCCATGAACCTGGCCATATCGGAACTGATGGGTGACGCCGGTTTTGTGAACACCGAAGTAGAAAAATACCAGGCAGTAAGTGAAGCCGATATTCTCCGGCTCGCTAATTCCCTGCTCCGGGAAAACCATTGTTCCACCTTAATTTACGCTAAAAAATAACCGATGAATACCCTCAACAGAAGCTTGGCTCCAAAATTCAATCAGGTAGAACACATCCACTTTCTCCCCGTCGGGAAAAAGACCCTGGATAATGGCATTTTACTCGACAGTATTCATGGCGGAAGCCAGGAAATTCTGAAAATCGATTTCGTTTTCCGGGCAGGAAACTGGTACAATCCGAAATCGCTGATTGCCTCAAGTACGAGCAAGCTCATCAAGGAGGGAACAAAAAGCTACTCGGCCTTTGAAATTGCCGAAGGAATCGACCAGTATGGAGCCTTCCTGGATATTGAAAATGGATTCGACACTTCCACGGTTACTTTATACACCCTTACCCGCTACCTGGAAGATGTACTTCCCTACTTTAAAGAAGTGTTGCTGTACCCTGCCTTTCATGAGCATGAGTTTGAGATTTTCCGAACCAATGCCCTGGAAAAATTTAAGATCAATCAGAAAAAAGTTTCGTTCGTTGCCCGAAATGCCTTTAGCGCCGAATTGTTCGGCAACAACCCATACGGCCTGGTTGCGAGTGAAACTGCATACCGCGAGCTGCAACTGGAAGACCTCAAATCATTCCACAAACAGCATTACCAATTGGGTAACTGCAAAATCCTGGTTTCGGGTAATGTAAACGAAACGACCCTGAATCTGATTAACATCCATTTTGGAAAAGAAGCTACGGGAAATGCACCTGCACAACCCGACCATCAAAATCCTGACAACTCACCCCGTCAGGTCCACCTTGAAAAGGAAGGCGCCTTACAATCCGCCATCCGGATCGGAAAGATCATTCCAAACAAACTCCATCCGGACTACCTCGGTTTAAAAGTGCTGAACACCATTCTGGGTGGGTATTTCGGCTCCCGGCTGATGCAAAATATCCGGGAAGATAAAGGCTACACCTACGGCATCAGCTCAGGTGTCATCTCCATGCAACATGCCGGTTACTTCTTTATTGGCACGGAAGTAGGGAGTGAAGTGACACAGCCTGCTTTAACAGAGATTTATCGTGAGGTCGATAAAATATGCCAGGAACCTGTGAGCCAGGACGAAATTGACCTGGTGAAAAACTACATGCTTGGTGAGTTTCTCGGTAGTTGCGACGGCCCGTTCAAAATGGCTTCGTTGTTTGAAAGCGTGGATGCTTATGGGCTTAACTTCGAATTTTACAACGACTACATCAATACCATTAAAAAAATAAGCCCCAACACCATAATGGAATTGGGGCAAAAATACCTTAACAAGGAATCCTTTCTGGAGGTAGTAGTGGGTAAACCTTAAAATTTAACCGACAGGCCGGTTCCGAAGTTGATTCCTTTTACTTCCCATTTCAGGTTTTCCAGAAAAGCATTGTTGTTGGAAGCCTTCATATCGGAATAGTTATAGCTGGTGTATCCCAGGTTTAACAACAACCCAATGTGATCATTGAAGAAGATCCGATCTCTCAGATAAAACTTAAAGATTCCACCAGTACCCGAATAAGTATCACTAACGTTGAGGAAGGTCCAGTTCACTGAAGAAGCCCCAAGACCCAGACCAATATACAGGTCATTCTTCTCAGCGTTCAACAAGTGAAAGTTGCACACGATCAGGAAGTCAACACTCTTGACTGATTCGGTATTATCTGCAACTAAATTTCCATTTGAATCTTCAGTAGAATCTGAAATAAAATAATTCACAAAACCCAATTCGGCACCGATTCCGAATTTATTGGAAATCCCGTATTCGAATGCCAGAGGGACCATAGTACTAGCAGCCCCATCTGTTTCCTGAAGGGTGATGGGAATACCTAAAAAATCAAAACTGAAGGTGGTTCGGGTTCCATAAGCTCCAAAACCCAGACCGATATCAATATTGGCATTTCCTTTCTGGAAAGCCTGCGCCTGCACATCCATCGACATGAATGCAACAACAGCGAGTAAAAAAGCAGATCGTAATAATTTTTTCATAGCTTGGTTTGATTTAATAATAGCCAAGTTATGAAATAATCAAAAGGGAACTAAATAATGGTAAAAATTAAACTGCTTTCACCTCAATTAGTGAAATTTTTGTGTGAATGGAACTTTTAAAATCCTCTCCCAGCTCACGCATGTCATCATCTTCCGATAAATAATGCCATTCAATCGAGAAATCGAGGCCCTGATCGATGTTATCATCGATGGTGGATAATAATTCGTAAATAAACTGGAGGGAACTGGTGTTGATGTATGACAATTTGAACACCATTTGATTCTTATCCGGACCGGTTTTCATATAGTCTTTTAACCAGTTGATGACGGGAGCGTAGAATTCCACGCTATCTTCAGGAATGGATACCCCGGAAATCTGCAAAACACCTGAATCGACATTGAAGTCGATATCAGGCGTTTTCGGTGTTTCGTATATTCTTAAACTCTTCAAAAAATCTCAATACCTAATAGCAATACTTGCCTTCAGCTATGATATGACCAGCGATCCTTTGTCGTGCTTCTTTTATATTGTAAGGCTGCTGCTTTGTAAAACGTTTTAATCCCATTAACATCATACGCAACTCGTCGCCTTCAACAAAAGAATTTAAAGCATCTTTGCCATACTTACTGATCTTGTCGGCAGCATCATAGAGATATACGTTCATGATGTCAATTTGTTCCGTTAATTTTCCTTTATTTTCGCTTTTTGCGAGCTTTTCTACCCTAAGTAAAACAGATTCAGCAACATAAGTTTCAATGATCATATCAGAAATATTCATCAGGATTTCCTGTTCCTTCGCCAATTGCATCATCAGCTTCTGAGCGGCACTTCCCGCGACCATCAAAACAGCCTTCTTAAATTTCTTCACCTGCTCATGAGCCAGCTCAAACGGATCGGTACCTGGTTCATCAAAATCGGGTATCCCCATCAACTCGGAAGCAACGCTTTGTGCTGCAGTCATCAGATCCAACTCTCCTTTCATGGCTTTCTTCAACAGGGTGTCGACAATCAGCATCCGGTTGATCTCATTGGTTCCTTCAAAGATGCGGTTGATCCGTGCATCCCGGTAGGCCCGTTCCATTGGTGCCTCGGCAGAATAACCCATTCCGCCATAAATCTGAACGCCTTCATCCACCACGTAGTCGAGTACTTCCGAAGCATGTACTTTTAGGATGGCCGCCTCAGCAGCAAACTGACGAATCCCTTCGAGCGTTGCCGCTTCTTTATCCATTCCACCCTGAACAAGCGACTCGATCGCATCCTCAATATTCTGCGAACAACGATACACGGCAGCATTGCTGGAATATGTCATCACGGCCTGCTGCGCCAATTTGTGCCTGATCGCTCCGTACTTGGAGATCGGCCGGCCGAACTGCTGGCGTTCGTTAGCATAATTAACCGCCTTATTGATTACCCTTTTGGAACCACCGATAGCAGCACCGGCTAACTTGATCCGGCCGATGTTCAGGATGTTCAAAGCAATTTTGAACCCTCCCTGTCGCTCTCCCAGTAAGTTCTCTACAGGTACTTTACAATCGTTAAAAAACACCTGACGGGTTGAAGAACCTTTGATTCCCATTTTCTTTTCTTCGGGATTCAACTCCACCCCGCCGAAGGATTTCTCCACGATGAAAGCAGACAGATTTTCGTCATCATCGATCTTGGCGAAAACGGTAAACACATCGGCAAAACCGGCGTTGGTGATCCACATTTTTTGTCCGTTGATGATGTAGTGTTTTCCATCGGCACTCAAAACGGCCTTGGTCTTCCCGGAATTGGCATCCGACCCCGAGCCCGGTTCGGTCAGACAGTACGAAGCTTTCCATTCGCCGGAAGCTAATTTCGGAACATACTTTTCCCGCTGCTCTTTCGTTCCGTAGTACAAAATCGGTAAGGTTCCGATTCCGGTATGTGCAGAAAGTGATACCGCAAACGAGTGGGATCCGCCGATCACCTCGGTGGACAACATCCCGGTTACGAAATTCTTTCCGAAGCCTCCGTACTCTTCGGGAATGGTAATACTGAGCAAGCCGAGTTCACCGGCCTTATCCAACAGCGAAGGGGTTAATCCTTCTTCCATGCTGTCGATCCGGTCTAAGTTGGGATCGATTTCCTGGGCAATAAAATCGTGACACGATTGGGCGATCATGAGTTGTTCTTCATCGAACTCCTCGGGGATAAAAACATTTTCAGGTTTGGTTTCCTTGATCAGGAATTCACCACCTTTGGTTACATCTTTCTTTTCCATAGTTTATTGGTTTATTCTGTAATACATCAATTTGTGCGGGCCAATGTTCCGGACTTCATAAAAATCTCCGGTTACCTCGAATCCCATTTTTTCATAAAAACCCAGAGCTATTTTCCGGGCATCACACCACAACAGATCAATCCCTTCGTTTTTTAATTTATCGAGTGCAAAATCGATCACTCGCTTTCCGTAATTCCCTCCGCGAACATCCGGGGATGAAGCCATCGCTCGCAAACGGTATTGTTTTTTGGCGTCAAATTGTTCGTTTCGTTGAATCAGAAAGGTTCCGATTGCCACCACTTTTCCATCTTTCAATGCTCCGACATGAAAGGTTCCTTCGGTTTCATCCACATCAATCCCACACTGATCAAGCCGATCGAGATGAGGCCATAAAACCTCCAGCCGCAACGGGTAAGTCTCTTCCGGTGAAATCAATCTGACCTCGTCCATTATTTCAACAATTCAAAGATACCTGCGGCACCTTGCCCGGTTCCCACACACATGGTGACCATGCCGTATTTCTGTTTCCTGCGACGCATTTCGTTGAACAATTGCACCGATAATTTAGCACCGGAACAGCCCAGCGGGTGACCTAAAGCGATGGCTCCGCCGTTTACGTTCACGATATCCGGGTTCAATCCCAGTTCACGGATCACGGCTACCGATTGCGATGCAAAGGCTTCATTCAACTCGATCAGCTCAATGTCCTGGATGTTCATGCCGGCACGTTTCACCACTTCGGGAATCGCCTTTACGGGACCGATTCCCATGATGCGGGGCTCCACACCGACTACCTGATAGCTCACCAGGCGGGCAATCGGCTCCAGACCCAATTCTTTTACACGCTTTTCGCTCATCACCAACACGAATGCAGCTCCGTCGGAAGTCTGGGATGAATTTCCGGCCGTAACACTTCCGTCCTGAGCAAATACAGGCCGTAGTTTGGACAAGGCTTCCACATTCGTTCCTGCTCTCGGCCCTTCGTCGGTGTCAACGGTAAAGGTTCTGGTTTCCCGTTTATGCGCTTCATTCACGAAGATCTCCTCCACTTCGATGGGGAAAATGTCGTCATTGAATTTTCCTTCTTCTATGGCTTTAAGCGCTTTCATGTGTGAATGAAAGGCAAATTCATCCTGAACTTCACGCGAAATGTTGAATTGAGTAGCCACAGCTTCGGCCGTTAAGCCCATCCCCCAATACCAGTCGGGGTGATTCTTCCCGATATCGGCATTCGGCACCACGCGCCATCCGCCCATCGGGATCAGACTCATGGATTCCACTCCTCCGGCAATGATGCAATCAGCCAAACCGGCATTGATCTTCGCTGCCGCAATGGCGATGGTCTCCAGTCCGGAAGAACAATAACGGTTTACGGTCATGCCCGGCACTTTTTCCGTTTGCAACCCCATTAAAGAGATCAGTCGACCCATATTCAGGCCTTGCTCCGCCTCGGGCATCGCGTTTCCGACGATCACATCGTCGATGGTCTCTTTATCCAGATTCGGTACCGATTTCACCAGGTGGTTAATCAGTTTTGCGGCGAGGTCATCTGGTCGTGTAAACCGGAATCCGCCACGGCTGGCTTTTCCTACTGCTGTTCTGTATCCTGCTACAATGTATGCGTTCATATTTTTTCTATTTATGTCATGTCGACCGGAGTGGAGACATCTTCTTGTTTCTTCGTTATAAAGCAAAAAGGTTCCTCGATTTCACCCGGAATGACGATTCAATTTAATTTCTCAATACTTTTCCTGAAGTGATGATGCTTTGCAATCGTTCCAGGGTTTTCCGTTTGGTACACAGTTCCAGGAAAGTCTTCCGTTCCATGTCCAGCAAATACTGCTCATCCACCACAGTCGGTGTGGAAAGGTCTCCTCCGCAGAACACCCAGCCCAGTTTCTCGGAAATCAATTGGTCGTGTTCGGAGATGTAATGACCGGCTTTCATGGTATCCGCGCCGACGTATGCGATTCCCAAACCTTCTTTCCCCAACACGGTTATATCCGTTCTCGGAACGGGTTGCGAATAGCCTTTGTTAGCCAGGTTCAGTGCCGCTGCTTTGGCATACGACAACTGATGTTTACGGCTTACGATCCATTCATCCTGTCCGCGACGCAGGTACCCCAGTTCAAAGGCTTCTTCGGCCGAGGTAGCAACCTGCGCCTGTCCGATGGTCAGGAAACGTTTTTTCAGGACATTGATACGGACACCGTCTTCGTACTCGTCGGAAGCGCGGGCAGCAAACTCTTTGGTTCCACCACCACCGGGAATTACCCCAACTCCGAATTCAACGAGACCCATGTACGTTTCGGCATGAGCCACCACCTTATCGGCATGCATGCTCATCTCACACCCTCCGCCCAACGCCAGATTGTGGGTTGCCACAACCACCGGAATGGAAGAATAACGGATGCGCATCATCGTATTCTGGAAGGTGCGGATCGCAAAATCCAACTCATCGTATTCCTGCTCAACCGCCATCATGAAAATCATGCCGACATTGGCGCCGGCCGAGAAATTATCCCCGTCGTTGTAGATCACGAGGCCTTTGTAACTTGCTTCTGCCAGATCGATGGCCTTATTGATTCCCTGGATCACTTCACCACCGATGGTATTCATCTTGGTATGGAATTCCAGGTTCAGGATGCCATCGCCCAGGTCGGTAATGGTAGCTCCTGAGTTTTTCCAGATCGTTTTTTCGTCGCGGATCACTTCCAGGCTCAGTACGTCTTCACTACCCGGAATGACCTGATAACCTTTCGATTCGATATCGTAGAAATATTTTACGCCGTTCTCGATTTTGTAGAAGGTCGGACAACCGGCTGCCAGCATGTCTTTCACCCAGGCATTTACGGTTAATCCCATCGCTTCCATCATCGGAATGGTCTGTTCCGCACCGAGTACGTCCCAGGTTTCGAATGGGCCCATTGCCCAGCCAAATCCGGCATTGAGCGCATCGTCGATTTTGTAAAGCGCATCGGTAATTTCAGGAATCCGGTTGGAAACATAGCTGAATAACCCGAAAAAAGACTTGCGGTAAAATTCTCCGGCTTTGTCTTTTCCGGCAACGAGCACTTTGGTTCGTTCTTTCAGGTCGTCAATGGTTTTGGTTACTTCGAGCGTGGCGAATTTGGCGCTCTTTTTCGAGCGATATTCGAGGGTATCCAGATCGAGCGACAAAATTTCACTCTTGCCATCGCCGGTTTTTACTTTCTTATAGAACCCTTGTTTGGTTTTGGATCCCAGCCAATTGTTTTCCACCATCTTACTCACATAATCCGGAATGGCAAACAGTGCATTGGCCTCATCATCTTTACAATTCTCTTTCAGACCGTTGGCCACATGGACTAGGGTATCGAGACCCACTACGTCGCAGGTACGGAAGGTGGCTGATTTCATGCGGCCGATCACCGGACCGGTCAGCTTGTCGACTTCCTCGATGGTGAGGTCCATTTCTTTTACATTATGAAACAAAGCCATGATGGAATAAACGCCGATGCGATTAGCGATAAAAGCCGGCGTATCCTTACAAACTACCGTGGTTTTTCCGAGGTAACGCTGACCGTAATCTTCGAGAAAAGCCATCACGTCGGGGCTGGTCTTCGGAGAAGGAATCAACTCCAGCAAACGCAGGTAACGCGGCGGATTGAAGAAGTGCGTACCGCAAAAATGAGCCTGAAAATCCTCGCTTCTGCCGTCCAGCATCAGGTGGATCGGAATCCCCGAAGTATTGGTCGTGATGAGTGTTCCGGGTTTCCGGTATTTCTCCACATTGGCAAACACCTGTTGTTTGATGTCGAGGCGTTCGATCACCACTTCGATCACCCAATCGCAATCGGCGATCTTCGGAAGATCATCGTCGAGATTACCGGTAGTGATCCGGTTCACAAATTTCTTGCTGTAGATCGGTGACGGGTTGGATTTGAGGGCAAACTGTAAGGCATCGTTCACGATCTTATTGCGTGCTGCCGGATCGGCACTTTCGGCAGCTTGTTTCGGAACGATATCCAGAAGCAGCACCTCCACGCCGATGTTGGCGAAATGACAGGCAATACGGGAACCCATTACTCCCGAACCCAGTACAGCTACTTTTTTAATGACTCTGTTTTTCATATTTGTAGTATTTTCTATCTAAAATCCGTGTCATCCTGAGCGGAGTCGAAGGATAGACCCTTCGATAACCCTTCGATAAACTCAGGGTGACATTACTCAGGGTGACATTACTCAGGGTGACATTCAGGGTGACACCTCGCAATGACGTTAACTATTCATTTCTTTGTATTTCTCAATAACTTTATTCACGTCTTCCATCACTTCGAAGAACACACTCAGTTTGGTTTGAGGTATTTCTTCCTGGATCAGTTCATTGAAGCCGGACACTACCTGACGGGCAACTTTACGTTTTTCCACCCCTTCAGGAGTCAGGAACAAGCGCACCACACGCTTATCTTTCTTATCTTTTTTCTTGTAGATCAGTTTGCTCTCCTCCAGGTTCTTGATGATCCGGCTCATGCTGGTAGCTTCCAGCCCTAACATAGGTGCTATGGAGGTGGAAGGCGTTCCCTCCCTGTCGATGCTCAGCAACACGAGGCCGGTAGCCTGCGTAGTCCCGAATTTCGAAGCCACCTGATTGTACATCTTAAACATGTTGTGCCAGGTAGACTTGATCTGCGCATCTATGGTCGTGATTTTTGTCATATATTATGCTTACATAACAAATATAATAAAATATTCTTATGCTCACATAATATCAATCTGTTTTTATGACAATATTTTCACCGAGCAACCACTTTTTCAACAGTTCCGTATTCTTGGAAAAGTGACCCAACACAAAAAGATCGGATGAAATCAAGGCCTGAGAGCTCTGTGCCCGTTCCTTCACAACAGCTACCGGATCGATGTAAGAGGAATGAATAAAATAGATGCCGGTAGCTTCTCTGGAGATAAAACCCACGTGATTATCCAGCCCAACCACATAAAGCTGGTTCGGCCCGGACTGAATGTAGCTGAAAAGTTTTTCCGTATCGTTCCGACGAATATACTGGATGTTACTACACAAGGTCTGTACGATGGCATGTGAGTATTTTTGAGCCAGCTTATAGCGATTTACCTGAAAACCAATATGTTTCAGCGGCGTACTCACAAAATAACCACAAGCCACCTTCCCCTGCTTCGGCGTATTGGTATATCCTTCATAATCCCACTCCGTACCATACCACTGAGGAAAGACATGCTCAATAAGCTCATCGTACAACAATGTTTCCACTTGCTGAACAACAGCCTCCTTAATCAGGGAATCACCTTGCCGGTAGACTTCAGCCAGACTATCCTTTTTAGCCATCACATTCGACAGCACACTATGATAGGTCTGAGCCCCAACCATGCCGGGAAACAAGAAACCAAGCCATATTACAATCCGAATCATATAGTTACAACGTCATTTTTCTGAAAAGCCACAACAACTGAATAACTTTCTTATTTTTATAGAACCTTAAAACGATTCTCATGAAGTGGAAACCCTTTCTTTTTATGGTGTTAACCACCAGTTTCTGGTCTTGCGGAGATGAATCCGCCAATCAAACCACAAAACAGGAAACGGACGAAACCGAAAACATGGCTCCGCTTACCGATGCTTCCGAATACATTGGTGTGTATCATTTTGGCGACAGTGAATGGGAAACCAGCCTGATCATCAACATGAGCAAAGGCCAATATTTCGCGCAACTGCAAGCCGGTCACTGGAATGACGAAGGAACGGCCTGGATTTTTGAATATGAGAACTTTAAGAATGTCCGGATCGAAGGGAATAAATTCTTTTCCGACAAGACTAACGGCGAATTCCTGATTTCCGAAGAATCGGGTGAACCGGTGCTGAAAGTGGAACAATCGTGGAGCTACGAAGGGGAATCGGAAGTGGGTTACAAATCGGCCGAAGTGCAGGACTTTTACTACGGCGACTACTCCGAAGCCTCTTACCGGGAATTGGAAGAAGAAGACCTGGAATTGCTCACCAAAGAAGAACTTCAATTGATGCGCAACGAAATCTTTGCCCGCTACGATTTTAAATTCAAGCAGGGTGGCGACATGGACACGTATTTCCGGATGATGGACTGGTACCATTCCGTAAACAAGAACGTAGACGCCTTCCTGACTCCGCTGGAAAAAGAAAACATCACCCTCCTCAAAAAACTGGAAAAGGAGCGCCCGGCAATCACCGATCCACTGAGCCCGGATGAGATGGAAGCCGAACTGGCCGGCAACTGGATCTGTAACTCCAGCAAGCACTTTACGCTCTCTCCCAACGGGATGTTCAGTTCCATGGATTACAATTATGATGACAAGGGCGACTGGTGGCTGGAGGGTCAATTCCTACACATTGCTTTGGATAACGATACGGTGATCTTCGAGATCACCCACATGGACCGCAGTAAAATGATCATTAAAAACATCCGGTTTAAGGATTGGCATTATTTCCTTTGCCAGACAGGCAGCGACTACCGCATTTACAGCACCTTGTATAAGGAACGACCGGCAGGCAGGAATGAAAAAGCAGCTTTAGCCGGCTTCTGGTACAAGTCCGAAGGATTTGAACTGAAACCCGACGGGAAATACATCCATCATGGTCCCGACTGCTCGGATGGCACCTGGGAATACAGGAATCATGAAATCATCGTGAATGAAGACGGTTGCGGGGGCAGTACCATGACCTTCGAACTGCTCACTTCCGAGCGACTCGTACTCAACGAAAACTGGACACTCTACCGCATGCATCCGGAGGAACATTCGATTCCGACGCCGAAGAGTGAGCATCAATAATCACCCCTTCGGGTTCGCGTATATCTTGATGTCGGCAGCGGTAATGGTCTTGTCGCACAGAATAATCAATCGCTCCACGATGTTGCGCAGCTCCCGGATATTTCCGGTCCAGTCCACTTTCTTCAGCTCCTCCAGCGCGGCCTTATCGAATTCCTTCAGCGCCACACCATGGTCCTGGCACAGCATTTCCAGAAAGTAATTGGCCAGCACCGGCACATCGTCCTTGCGGTCGTTCAGCGAAGGCACATGAATTAAAATCACACTTAACCGGTGGTATAAATCTTCCCGAAAGTTTCCGTCGGCAATTTCTTTAACCAAATCTTTATTAGTCGCTGCGAGTACCCGTACATTCACCTGAATCTCTTTCTCGCCACCCACACGCGTAATGCGGCTTTCCTGCAAGGCACGCAGTACTTTGGCCTGAGCCGACAGGCTCATATCACCGATCTCGTCGAGGAAAAGCGTTCCGCCTTCGGCTTGCTCGAAGCAGCCTTTACGTTGCTTGATGGCCGAAGTAAAGGCGCCTTTTTCGTGGCCGAACAATTCACTTTCGATCAGCTCCGACGGAATGGCCGCACAGTTCACCTCAATGAAAGGCGCCTTGGCACGATCAGAATTCTCGTGCAGGCTGCGTGCCACCAGTTCCTTACCGGTTCCGTTCCCTCCGGTGATCAGTACCCGTGCATCGCTCGGTGCGACTTTCGCGATCATTTCCCGGACCTGAGCAATCCCGTCAGACTCCCCGATGATCTGGGTCGACCCTTTGATCTCACTGACCTTTCTTCTGAGTTTCTTGGTCTCCTGAACCAGCTCCCCACGGTCGAGGGCATTTCTTACGGTTACCAGCAAACGGTTCAGGTCGAGCGGTTTGGCAATAAAATCATAGGCTCCTTTTTTCAAGGCTTCGACAGCAGTTTCGATGGTTCCGTGTCCGGAGATCATCACAATGGGCGTATCCACACCCAGATCAACCGCTTTTTCAAGCACCTCAATCCCATCCATCTTCGGCATTTTGATGTCGCACATGATCAGGTCGTATTTCCCGTTCTTGATCTTGTCCAACCCGCCCGGGCCGTCTTCTGCCTCATCCACCGTAAATTTCTCGTATTCCAGGATTTCCTTTAACGTGTTTCGGATGGGTCGTTCGTCGTCTATGATTAAAATACTTGCCATATTTCAGTTGTTTGTTGTTCGTTTGTAGTTGTTAGCAAAAAATAAACCAGAAACCGGCAACCAACAACTATCAATAAAATTATCCTTTATAAAAAAGCCATTTCCACAGCTCTTTGTAACTTACTTTTTTGCCGTACATCAGGATTCCGGTGCGATAAATTCGTCCGGCTACCCACGTTGCTCCCAGGAAGCCCAGCACGAGGATGGTCATGGATAACAACAGTTCCCATGTTTCCACGCCTCCGAACGGAATGCGCACCATCATAATCACCGGCGAGGTGAGTGGCACCATCGACAACCAGAAAGCCATCGTTCCGTCGGGATTTTCCATCACGGTTTGAGCCACTACAAATGAGAAGATCAACGGAATGGTGATCGGCAACATGAATTGCTGCGTATCAGCCTCACTATCCACAGCGGAACCGACAGCAGCCAGTAGTGCGCCATACAATAAATAACCGGCAATAAAGTAGAAAATGAATGAGACAAAGATCTGCACCAAAGGCAAAGTCTTAAAGCCATCGATCACATCCTGAAACGGGTTTTCCATAGCCAGATTCGGATTGGCACTTTGCATCAGTTGCTGCGCTTGAGACGGTTCCACCTGCACATCATTGAGCGAGAAAGCACTCATAATGATGGTATAAATGATTCCGGTCAACACGGCCCACAACAAGAATTGAGTCAGTCCGACCAACGCAATACCGATAATCTTACCCATCATCAACTGGAAGGGTTTTACCGAAGAGATGATGATCTCCACGATGCGGCTGGTCTTCTCTTCGATCACCCCACGCATCACCTGCACGCCGAACATGAAGATGAAGAAATAGATCAGGATCGCCCCTCCGAATCCGAGTGCCGTACTGATGGCAATGTTCTTCGATTCTTCTTTTCCCTCCGAATTGATCGAGATCGGTTTCACACTGATGTTGGGATCGATAGCTGCGATCTGCTCTTTGGTGATGTTGAACTTCTGCTGAAATTCAATGTTCCGGATCACATCTTCGATGGTATTTTCAATGTTGTTCACGGTTGAGAAACCGGGTTGCTTCTTGTAATACATTGTGACTTCCGGCGCATTCGGTTCCCCCTGAATGTGGAGAATGGAAGTATACACCTCATCAAACAACTTGGCCTTGGCATCCTGGATCGATCGGAACTCGTGCTTAAACTGCAGTTCGCTGGTATCTTCAAACTGATTGATGAAGGTACCGGTTTCGTCGATCACCTCAATACGCTGAATATCCTTATCCTTGATCGCCAGCCAGATCGGCACGAGCATGAGTCCGGCCATGAGCAAAGGTCCCAAGAACGTCATGATGATGAAGGACTTCTTCTTCACACGGGTTAGGTATTCCCGCTTGATAATGAGCATAATCTTATTCATAGCGTCCCTCCTCTTCGATTTCTTCTAATGTTTCCGGCATGACCTCCTGCACTTTCTGAATGAAGATGTCATTCATGCTGGGCGTGATCTCATTCACCGAAATGATCTGTACATCATTCACGATAGTCTTGATCAGTTGATTCATGTCGCTGGGCTTATTGGCACGCACTTTCACATGCATCCTGCCATTCACATTTTTAGTATCCAACAGCTCGAAAGCCGTCCACAACGCATTGCTGAACGCAATCATGTTCCCCATAAAAACGATCTCGAACACATTGGATTTATAGGCTTCTTTGATCTCCGTTACTTTGCCCTCGAGGATCTTTTTGGATTTATTGATCAGGGCAATGTCATCGCAGATTTCTTCCACCGACTCCATGTTGTGTGTGGAAAAAATGATGGTTGCGCCGTTATCACGAAGCTCCAAAATCTCTTTTTTAATCAGGTTGGTATTGATCGGATCGAAACCACTAAACGGCTCATCGAGAATGAGCAGTTTCGGTTCATGCAACACGGTGGTGATGAACTGCACTT
The DNA here is from genome assembly GCA_020435335.1 of Flavobacteriales bacterium. Lineage (GTDB taxonomy): Bacteria > Bacteroidota > Bacteroidia > Flavobacteriales_E > Vicingaceae. Next base: position 23,947 of record JAGQZT010000027.1, read on the forward strand.
TCTGAGCCATCCCTTTCGACAATTCTTCGATCTTCTTGTTCCACCAGGAATCGATCTCGAATTTCTCGAACCACTGTTTGAGTTTATAAGTAGCTTCTCCTTTGTTCATTCCTTTGAGCTGAGCCAGGTAAAGGGCTTGCTCACCCACCTTCATCTTCTTGTATAAGCCACGCTCTTCAGGAAGATAGCCGATCTGTGCAATGTGTTTGGGTGCCAGTTTTTCTTTTTCGAACATAATTTCTCCTTTATCGGGACCGGTGATCTGGTTGATGATCCGGATGAGGGTCGTCTTTCCCGCGCCGTTTGGTCCGAGGAGGCCGAAGATGCTCTGTTGTTTCACGTGCAACGACACGTTGTGTAACGCAACATGATCGGCATAATTCTTATAAACTCGTTTAACGTGTAATAGATCCATGAAAACAAATGTAAGGGTTTTGATGCAGCCAATGCTGAAAAAATTACATGAGTGGTATTGAACTAAAAAACCCCCGAGAGTTTCGGAGGTTTTCTATTGTAATGAGATAATAATTATCTGCTAGCTATGTCTTTAAAGTCCCTTAAATTGGAACCGGTATAAACTTGTCTTGGTCTTCCGATCGGCTCGCCGTTCTTTCTCATTTCCAGCCATTGTGCAATCCAGCCTGGCAGACGGCCGATAGCAAACATTACCGTAAACATTTCGGTAGGAATACCCAATGCACGGTAGATGATTCCTGAGTAGAAGTCAACGTTCGGATAAAGATTTCTTGCTTTAAAGTATTCATCCTCCAAGGCTGCTTTTTCGAGTGTTTTAGCGATATCCAATACCGGATCATTCACCCCTAAAGAATTCAATACATCATCGGCAGCTTTCTTGATGATCTTCGCTCTCGGATCGAAGTTTTTGTAAACACGGTGTCCGAAGCCCATTAAACGGAACGGATCATCTTTATCTTTGGCTTTCGCGATGAATTTCTCCACGTCGCCGCCATCAGCCTTGATGGCTTCCAGCATTTCGATCACGGCCTGATTAGCACCACCATGAAGCGGGCCCCATAACGCAGAAACACCTGCAGAGATGGAAGCGAACAATCCGGCGTGAGACGAACCAACTACTCTTACGGTAGATGTAGAACAATTTTGTTCGTGGTCGGCATGCAGGATCAATAATTTATCCAGGGCATCCACGATGACCGGATCAGCTTTATATTCTTCGGTCGGGATAGCGAACATCATGCGCAAGAAGTTCTCTACATATCCTTTGGAATTGTCGTAATAGTTCAATGGGAACCCTTCACGTTTACGGTGAACCCATGATGAAAGCACTAAGAATTTAGCCAGGGTTTTGCACACGGCCTCGTAAACCTGCTCATCAGATTCTACATTCAACGGTTTTGGATTGAAGGCAGTCAATGCACTGGTTAACGACGAAAGAATTCCCATCGGGTGAGCATTCTTCGGAAAGCCGTCAATAATGTCTTTCATTTCCTCATTTACCAGAGTATATTTTCGGATCGTGGCTTCGAATTTAGCCAGTTCGGATTTGTTTGGCAGTTCACCAAAGATCAGCAGGTAGCACACCTCCAGAAAGCTGGCTTTATTTGCCAGGTCTTCGATGGAATACCCCCGGTATCTTAAAATACCTTGCTCACCATCCAGAAACGTGATCTCACTCACACACGAACCCGTATTTTTGAATCCCGGATCGATCGTGATGTAACCCGAGTTTCCTCTCAGCTTACTGATATCTATCGCTTTTTCATTCTCTGAACCGGTGATCACAGGAAATTCATAAACCGTTCCATCCAGTTCCAATTTTGCTACTTCTGACATTTTTATTCCCTAAATTTTAAAGTTAATGATACAATTTAATGAGGCATTGCGAATTTAACCAACCGTTAGGATATTTCCAAACGTTTACATTGAAATGATGCAATAATATTTTAAAAAAACGAAGCCCCGGATAAATCCGGGGCCTCAACCAATTCTACGAAAAAAACTATTACTACTTAACTACTTTAAACCTTAAAATCAATTCTGACACAAATATACGACTATTCGCATCTTTCCGGTTCAGGTTTTAGACGAAGGAGATCAACACAAAGACCAACAGAGTCTTTATGCTGACCTAGTTTATTTCTTTAAAAATTTCAACTCTCTTCCCAGGTAATGTGCAGAGCTACCCAACATCTCTTCAATCCTCAGAAGCTGATTGTATTTTGCCATCCGGTCGGAACGGGAAGCCGATCCGGTTTTGATCTGTCCGGTATTCAATGCTACAGCCAGATCGGCGATGGTATTGTCTTCGGTCTCGCCGGAACGGTGGCTCATTACCGATGTGTACGAAGCTCTGTTCGCCATATCTACGGCATTGATGGTTTCTGTTAACGAACCGATCTGATTCACCTTGATCAGAATAGAATTCGCCGCACCATCTTCAATACCTCTTGCCAATCGTTTCGTATTGGTCACGAACAGGTCGTCGCCCACCAGCTGCACGTTTCCACCGATAGCTGCTGTCAGGTCTTTCCAGCCTGTCCAGTCGTCTTCATCGAGACCATCTTCTATCGACAGAATAGGGTATTTTCTGGTCCACTCTTTCCAGTAATCCACCATTTGTGACGAAGTCAATTTATCGCCGGTAGATTGGTGGAAGTGGTACACTTTTTCTTCGGCATTGTAGAACTCGGAGCTGGCCGCATCCATAGCAATGTACATGTCGTCGCCCGGCTTGTAACCTGCTTTTTCAATGGCTTGCAATACGGTTTCGATGGCTTCTTCGTTCGAGCCTAAATTCGGCGCAAAACCACCTTCGTCACCCACATTGGTTGAGTGTCCTTTGGATTTCAACACTTCTTTCAGATGATGAAACACTTCCGTACCCATGCGCAGTCCTTCGCTAAAAGAGGGCGCTCCAACCGGCATCACCATAAATTCTTGAAAATCAATACTGTTATCCGCATGCGAACCTCCGTTCAGGATGTTCATCATCGGGATAGGCAACACATTGGCATTGACACCACCTACGTATTTGAACAAAGGTAGTCCGGATTCGATTGCTCCCGCTTTGGCCACAGCCAGGGAAACCCCTAAAATGGCATTGGCACCCAGGTTCGCTTTATTCTCTGTTCCGTCGAGTGCAATGAGTGCGTTATCGATGGCATTCTGATCCGTTACATCGGCATTGATCAACTCCTCATTGATGGCGGTATTGATGTTCTGAACGGCTTTCATCACGCTTTTACCCATAAACCTTCCCTTGTCACCGTCTCTCAGCTCAACAGCCTCGTATTTTCCGGTACTCGCTCCCGAAGGAACAGCCGCCCTTCCTAAAACGCCATTGGTGGTGATCACATCCACCTCAACGGTTGGGTTACCACGTGAATCTAAAATTTGTCTTGCATGAATCTGTGCAATGTAGCTCATAAAAAAAATTATTTTATAATTAAAATTCCAAAAAACAAAATCCCAAAATCCAATGTATTGCTATTTGGATTTTGGGATTTGTCATTTGCTTTATTTAAGTTCTTATTTTTCTTTCACTAAGACTTCATCAATCATTCCATATTCCTTCGCCTCCTGTGAAGTCATCCAGTAATCACGATCACTGTCTTTCTCCACATCTTTAAACGGTTTACCGGAATGGTTAGAAATAATATCGTAAAGCTCTTTTTTCAGCTTTTTGATCTCGTTTACGGTGATCTCCATGTCGGAAGCCTGACCCTGAGCTCCACCTAACGGCTGGTGGATCATCACCCTTGAGTGTTTCAGGGCCGTTCTTTTACCGGCAGCTCCGGCACACAACAACACAGCTCCCATGGATGCTGCCATTCCGGTGCAGATGGTTGCCACATCCGGTGCAATGTATTGCATGGTATCGTAGATTCCCAAACCGGCGTAAACCCCACCACCGGGTGAGTTCAAATAGATCTGAATGTCTTTCTTCGCATCTACCGATTCCAAAAACAGCAACTGTGCCTGAATGATGTTGGCCACGTAATCGTTGATTCCTGTTCCGAGGAAGATGATACGGTCCATCATCAAACGCGAAAACACGTCCATCGAAGCTACGTTCATCTGACGTTCCTCAATAATGGTCGGAGAGATGTAACTGTTTAATACTGAAGTATATTTATCATAAGTTGCGCTACTGATCCCTTGATGCTTGATAGCGTATTTTCTGAATTCATCTTGATCGAACATAGTGGTAAAAGTTTTCAAATTAGAGAGCTAATTTACTACATCTTGTGGTTTAATACCGGCTTTTTATATTTTTTTAAGAACAAGTTTTGAACTACAAAAAAAAGGAGCTCGATGAGCTCCTTTCTGTTATTTCTGGTTATAAGCAATCTTCACGAATTCATCGTAGCTGACTGCTTTTTCTTTAAGCTTAAACGTGTTCTTATACAAAGTCATCAGCTTGTTCTCGTACATCATCATGTAGATGTTACGTGCCTCTTCCTCGTTCTGCAACACGCGATGCGCCGTATCGGTTAACTCATTGTCATCAGTCTGTGGTAAGCCCATACCGGCCATTTGTTGCGCCAGCAATCCTTTGGTATGCTCCACCACTTCCTCGTGAGACACCTTTACATTGTTATCCTGAATGATTTTGTTCTCGATCAGTTGCCATTTCAATCCTTTGGCATACTCATCGTATTCTGCTTCGATCTGCTCGTCGGTGATCGGCTTTTCGTTGGAAGCCTTAATCCATCTTTTCAGGAATGCATTCGGCAGATCCAGTTTCAGTTTTTTCAATAATTCTTCCTGGATATCTGCTTTCAGTTTTCGGTCGGCATCAACAGACAAGCCCCTGCTCAATTCATCGGCAATCTTAGCTCTGAATGCTGCTTCGTCTTTTACAGCACCAGGGCCATATACTTTATCAAACAATTCTTGATTCAAGTCTGCAGGAACAATGCGGTTGATCTTTTCAACGGTAAATCTGAACTTCGAAATGATGCTCTTTAATTCGGCAACAGATACTCCGATGGCAGCAGCCTGATCGCTTTCGTGCTCAGACACCGATTTCGGATCCAGATCAAACGTATCTCCGGCTTTGGCACCCACCAATGATTTCTGTAATTTCTTATCCGTAACAGCCTTCAGGATGATCACGGAAGTATGGCTTCTTCCACCTTCCAGTACATTTCCTTTCCCGTCCAGTTCTTCGAACTTCCCGTAAAGCATATCGTCTTCCTGAGCAGCATCCGGATTGATCATTTTCCCGTAACGTTTTGCCACGTCGGTTACGTATTTATCAACGTCTTTATCAGCCACTTTGATCTTGTAGTAATCAAACTTGTATTTATCGCTGATTTTCAGATCAAACTGAGGAGCCAATCCTACTTCGTAGTTAAACTCAAAATCCGTCTGGTTGTTCCAGTCGATCTTATCCTGTTCATCCAGTTTCGGCAGCGGATTTCCTAAGATATCCAGCTTCTCATCCTGAATGTACTGATGCAGGGATTCGGACAACACCTTGTTAATCTCATCCACAACGATACTTGGTCCGACTTGTTTTTTAATGATACTCATCGGCACATGTCCTTTACGGAATCCGGGAACATTGGCTTTTCTGCGGTAGTCTTTTAAAACTTTATCTACGTTTTCCTGGTAATCGGCCTGATCCAGTTTCACCTTGATGATGGCATTCAGATCGTCAACTTTTTCTTTTGTAATGTTCATTTTCTATTCTTTAACACTTGATATCATTCTGAGTCTGTCGAAGAATAAATCAAGTCAATATACATTTCAACCATCCTTCGATTAACTCAGGATGACCGTTTTCAGGTTAGTTATTCTCAGCACAATCTGAGTTTAACTTAAAAAAGGTATAAAGTAAAACCCTATACCTTTTTCAGTGCGGATGAAGGGAGTCGAACCCCCACGCCTCGCGGCACCAGATCCTAAATCTGGCGTGTCTACCAATTCCACCACATCCGCAAATTGGATTGCAAAAATAGAACTTTTTACTTATTTGACAACAAGTTAGGATTAATTTTAAGATGCATGTAGTCTGACCGATAACCGCCAGACTACCTTTGCTATAATTGCTTGATTTCATTTCCCGACACACTCCCGCGATGCGGGATCACCCGAAATGACAAATTCAACTGTGATTTCAGGATTTAAAGCAGCTCATTCGCCACATTGGCCAGCTCCGATCGCTCTCCTTTTTCGAGGGTAATGTGTGCAAATAATTCATGCCCTTTCAGCCGGTCGATCAGGTAAGATAAACCATTACTCTGTTCATCCAGATAAGGTGTATCGATCTGATTCACATCACCGGTAAAGACGATCTTGGTATTTTCTCCGGCCCGGGTAATGATGGTCTTTACCTCGTGCGGCGTTAAATTCTGAGCCTCATCCACAATAAAGAAAACATCCGACAAACTTCTACCCCGGATGTAGGCCAATGGTGCGATCACGATCTTTCCACTTTTTTCCATGTCTTCAATGCCTTTGTATTTGCGCTCGTTCTGACTGAATTGATTCTTGATGAACTTCATATTATCCCACAACGGCTGCATGTATGGATTGATCTTTTCCTGAGCATCGCCCGGCAGGTAACCGATGTCTTTATTACTCAACGGTACGATCGGCCGGGCCAGAATGATCTGATGGTATTTTTTGTGTTGCTCCAGGGCACTGGCTAAAGCCAATAGCGTTTTTCCCGTACCGGCTACCCCTTGCAGGGTGATCAGTTTGATGTTCTCGTTCAGCAGGGCATTGATGGCGAAGGTCTGCTCGGCATTTTTCGGTTTGATGCCGTAGATGTACTGCTTCTCCACCCGTTCCAGCTTTTCTTCGAAGGGATTGTAGTAAGCCAATCCCGAAGATGTTCCATTCTTTAGAATATAAAAATGGTTTTTGGCCGGTTTCTTCAAAAAGGACGCTTTGGTTAAGGAACCGTTGGTAAACAGTTTTTTCAGTTCGTCGTGATCCACATTCTCGATGAGTGATTTACCGGTAAAGAGATCTTTTACATCGTTGATCACTTTCCCGGATTTGAAATCTTCGGCTTTGAGGTCCAGTGCTTTCGCTTTTAAGCGCAGGTTGATGTCTTTGGTAACCAGGATCACATTCTCTTTGGGATTTTTTTTCTGAAGCGACATCGCCGCACTCAGGATCAGGTGATCGGCCTTGTGTTCCTGAAAAATCTCATCGGTCTTCACCACATTCTCATCATGATAGATGATCTTGAAACGGCCCTTGCCACCATTAATTTTAACCCATTTTTGCAACGATTCATGCTTCTCGGATAACTTATCGAGAAACCGGACAAATTCCCTGGCCTCGTAGTTTTTGGTGTCGGTTCCTTTCTTGAAGTTATCCAACTCCTCCAGCACGGTAATGGGGATAGCGATATCGTTATCTTCAAAGCATTTAATAGCGTTGTGGTCATGCAGGATCACCGATGTATCCAGCACGTAAATTTTACGTTGCGACATATGTGGTATGGGTTTTAGTTGTTATGATACTGGTCCTTAGGAAACCTTACAAGGTTCACAATTTCTACTTTGAAATTTATCAAGAAAAGACCCTGATTCCGAATCGGTTATTTCGAAATAATGAACAGCAAATTGTTATTAAACGAGAATATTACTAAGAATGAGTCACATAGCATTGCGACTCACAAAGCACTCTTAACCTTCTGTTAATCAATAATTAACAATCAAAGAAATCTAATGTCTCTCCAAAATCGATCAATGTTGCTCCACCCATTGACGAGCGTTCACAAAGGCTTCAAACCAAGGTGTAACATCATCCTTTTTACGATCGGCCGGATAATGTGCACCCTGCCACGGGAAAATAATACGTTCCAGGTGCGGCATCATTGCCAGGTGCCTGCCATCTTCCGAACAGATTCCTGCCGCATCATATTCCGAAGCATTCGGATTGGCCGGGTAGTGTTCACCGGAGTATTTCATCACGATATTGTAATCCGATTCCTCTCCTTCGAATAAGAAACGACCCTCACCGTGAGCCACCCAGATTCCGAGTTTACTTCCTGCCAAAGAGCCCAGCATTACGGAGTTATTCTGAGGCACATTCACATTCAGGTAAGCCGATTCAAATTTGTGCGAAAGGTTATGATGCATCGGCTGGGTTTCTCCTTTCGATTTCACCAGTCCGAGTTCCATCATGAGCTGACACCCGTTACAAACACCCAGGCTCAAGGTATCGGGACGCGCATAGAAATTATCCAGCGCTTCCTTCGCTTTCGGGTTGTAGAGGAATGCTCCGGCCCATCCCTTGGCTGATCCCAGCACATCGGAATTGGAGAATCCGCCCACAAAAACGATCATGTTCACATCACTCAGGTCTTCACGCCCGGAAATCAGATCGGTCATGTGCACATCCTTCACATCAAAACCGGCCAAATAAAGCGAATAAGCCATTTCCCGGTCACCGTTTACGCCTTTTTCACGAATGATCGCCGCCTTAATCCCCGTAGGATTTTGTCGACCATGCTCAACGCCGTAATCAGCTAACTGCCCCGTAAATTGAGCTGGAAACTGATAAGTCAGGACATGGTGCTTATAATTGTTAAAACGCTCGGCAGCCAGTTTTTCGGTCGATTGTTTTTTATCCAACAGATACGATGTGCGGTACCACACATCGCGAAGCTGATCGATATCGAAGCTCAATTGTGCATCATGGTGTTTGATCTCCAGTTTGCGGTCGGCAATCGGACGACCGATCGGATGAGCGTGTACGCCTTTCTTTCCGAGTTCAGACAACACCTTATCGCTGTTTTTTACCTGAATTACAACGGCCGAAACTTCCGCAAACAAGATTTTGATCAGGTCTTTTTCATCGAGCGAAGCAAAGTTCACCTTCACACCACCTTTATTGTTAGCAAAATTCATTTCCAACAAGGTCGTAATCAATCCGCCGGAAGACACATCGTGTCCGGACAACACCAACCCTTCATTGATCAGATGCTGAACGGCATTAAACGCACTGGCAAAATATTTACTATTGGAAATGGTTGGCGTTTCATCCCCGATCTTATTCAGTACTTGTCCGAATGAAGAACCACCCAACACAAAATCATTATCCGAAAAATCCACTAAAATCAGGGACGTATCTTCATCGTTTACCAGCACAGGCTCCACTACTTTCCGAACATTGCTCACTTCACCGGAAGCGGTAATGATCACCGTACCCGGTGAATAGACTTTTTCCTCTTTGTATTTCTGCACCATCGACAGGGAGTCCTTTCCTGTCGGGATATTGATTCCCAGTTCGCAGGCAAAATCACTCACGGCCTCAACCGCATCGTACAACCGGGCATCTTCCCCTTCATTCTTACAGGGCCACATCCAGTTGGCACTTAAAGAAACCGAGCGCAAACCGTCGGTTAACGGTGCCCAAACGATGTTGGTCAGGGCCTCGGCGATGGCCATTTTACTTCCGTTCTTCGGATCAACCAAAGCAACGGCAGGTGCATGTCCCAGTGCTGTTGCAATTCCTGAGACCCCTTTGTAATCAAGGGCTACCACACCGAGGTTGTTCAACGGCAATTGAATCTCTCCGGCGGTTTGCTGTTTCGCCACCTTCCCGGTTACCGAACGGTCCACCTTGTTGGTAAGCCAATCTTTACAAGCTACCGCTTCGAGTTGCAATACCTGCCTGATGTAATGCTCCAATTTGGAACTATCGTAATCGATCTCGTCGTAATCGGGAGCAACGGTTTTATCTTCAATGATGGTTTTCGGTGGTTTACCGAACATGTCTTCGATCTGCAGATCGATCGGGTTTTGCCCCGTTTGATCGTCGACAAACCGGAAGTGGTGATCGCCGGTAATTTCTCCAACCACGTACATGGGCGCTCTTTCGCGTTTACAGATCTCTTCGAGCAGGGCAATATCTCCGGCTTTGATCACCAGACCCATACGTTCCTGGGATTCGTTCCCCACAATTTCTTTGGATGATAAGGTTGGGTCACCCACAGGCAGTTTTCGAAGATCTATGGTTCCACCCACTTCCTCCACCAATTCGGAGAGGCAGTTCAAATGTCCGCCGGCACCGTGATCGTGAATGGAGATGATGGGGTTATTGGACGCTTCCGCAAAAGCCCGTACGGCATTGGATGCCCGCTTTTGCATTTCAGGATTGGAACGTTGAATCGCATTCAGTTCAATGGCATTGCTGTATTCTCCCGTTGCAACGGACGATACGGCGCTCCCACCCATTCCGATGCGGTAGTTATCACCACCCAGCACCACAATCTTATCGCCTTTTTCAGGCGTATGCTTTTTGGCGTCTTGCAGTTTACCGTAACCGATTCCTCCGGCCAGCATGATCACTTTGTCGAAGCCGTATTTCTTTCCTCCTTCCGTATGTTCGAAGGTTAACAGTGAACCATTGATGAGTGGCTGACCAAATTTATTTCCGAAATCGGAAGCACCGTTGGATGCTTTCACCAGAATATCGATAGGCGATTGATAAAGCCACTCCCTCGGCGGCATCACTTTCTCCCAGTCGCGGCCTTCTTCCAACCGGGAATAAGATGTCATATAAACAGCCGTTCCGGCCATCGGCACGCTCCCTTGTCCACCGGCCATCCGGTCTCTGATTTCTCCTCCGCTACCTGTTGCCGCACCATTAAAAGGTTCAACGGTCGTCGGGAAGTTATGGGTTTCCGCTTTCAGGGAAAGCACGGTATCAATGTCTTTGGTTTCGAAATAGTCGGCCTGATGATGTGTTTTGGGGGCAAACTGCATCGCTTTAGGGCCTTTCACAAAACTGACATTGTCTTTGTAGGCCGAAACGATGGTATTCGGATTTTGATCGGAAGTTTTACGGATCATACCGAACAGAGAAGCCGGTTTTTCTTTACCATCAATCACGAATGTTCCGTTAAAGATTTTGTGTCGGCAGTGTTCCGAATTGACTTGTGAGAATCCGAACACTTCGCTATCGGTGAGTTTACGACCTATGCGCTCACTGACGTTTTCCAGGTATTCCACTTCCTGATCGCTGAGTGCCAGTCCTTCCTGATCGTTGTATTCAGCAATATTTTCAATGTAAAGAACCGGTTCCGGGGCGATATCGATATCGAAAAGTGACTGATCCAGTTCCGTGTACATCATTTCCAGCATCGGATCATAGAAATCCTGATCGGATTCAGCGATCTTGTATTCTTCCATTCTCAGGATGTTCGCAATCGCCATGTTTTGAGTGATTTCCACGGCATTGGTACTCCAGGGAGAGACCATCTCGGCTCTGGGACCGATAAAATAGCCCGAAAGAACCGCTTCATTCAAACGATCACCGGCCAATAACCAGTTCAGTTTCGGCAGGTCGTTTTCATTCATTTCTCCGTTAAATTGTACTGCAATAATGGTGTTGGAATGCGTCTTGAAGAATACTATCATGTTATACTGAAATAAGAGAGCTGCAAAGTTAGAAAGATGACCAAAACGGCAATTTTCAAACTTTGTTTTTTTTCACAACATTTCAACATTTAAAATGCTCATGAATATTTTTCAAGAAAGCTACCAACCTTTTGTTGCTTTTGTGCGTATTACTGGAGTAATACGGAAAATAGCCGTTGTATCTCTGTGGAATTAGATGAAATCATAGCAGGTTGTTACCAGGGTAGCAGAAAGCATCAGGAAGCATTATATAATATGTATGCATCCAAAATGTTTGGCGTGTGCCTGACCTATACCCGGGATCGTGATCTGGCGCAGGATATTCTGCATGACGGATTCTTTAAGGTATTCAAGAAATTTGACAAATACGACAGCCAGTGGAACTTAAGTTCCTGGATCCGCAGAATTATCGTGAATACCGCCATTGATCATTTCCGGAAGTCGAACCGGATGACCAACATCGATTTTCAGGAATCGGTCTATCTGGCCGGAGGTTTTGACGACGTGAATGAAATCTCCAAGACCGATGATCTTTCGGAGATCATCAACATGCTGCCTCAGGGAGCTAAAACCGTATTCAACCTGTATACTGTTGAGGGGTACAAACATCAGGAAATTGCTGACATGCTCGACATCAGCGTAGGAACTTCCAAATCGCAACTCAGCAAGGCCAAGAGCGTATTACGGGAATTGGTAAACAAATATTACGTGAGATAAGGTGAAGGATTTTGACAACATAGAAGACTGGTACAGGGACGAGCTCGAAAATTTCAATGTAGAGCCCAACAAAGACCTGTGGCAATCCTTATCTGACGATCTGGACGCGGAGATGACTTTAACCGATGAGAACATTGGTGACTGGTATAAGCGCGAAGTGAATAAACTCGAAGAACGTCCGGATTACACCGTCTGGGAAAAATTAGCCACCAAACTGGATACAGCTTCCGTATGGGACCGGCTGGTCGTGAGCCTGAACCGATACGAACAATGGATCTGGTGGAGAAATACCATCCTGAAAGGCACTACCATCTTGTTGCTCCTTAGCGGAAGTTACTACACCTACAATCGGTATTGGAGCTCAGATACCGGTAATGCCGACCAGCAAAAAGTTGCACATGAAAAATCCGGTGATACAAATCAAAATCAGGTAACCGCCACAACTTCTGCTAAAACTTCGGAACACTTAACGGTGCTGGCGAATACAGAACATAAAACGGAAAGCGGTTCTACGAAAGCGGAATCATTAAGCGTTCCGACCGAACGAGCCATCACCGAAGCTAAAAAGCAACTTACTCCGAAAAGTCAGGCAGCAGCTGCTCCGGTTTTATATGCTTCCCTGAACGGTTATACCAAAGAACGAAACATGGCGAGCAAGCAAGTTTCTTCATTGGGCAATTTCCAGGACTCAAACCGGGAAGTGGTTGACATTGACCGCCGTACCATTACAGAAAAAGATATTTCACACACCTACAGCGGATCCGACTTTCTGGTTAAGAAAGAGAAAAACAGAATCGTGTTTAACAGCAAGCGGTTCTCTTCCTACTTCATCTACGGTGTGTATGCCAGAAGATTCTATTTCGGCATGAATGCCGGTGTGAAGAAACAAGGATTGATCACCAGCTTGCGATCCAATGGCCCTTTAGCCGGGTACAATCAAGTGGAATACCTCGATTTCGGATCCAACTTCGGAGTTACTGCAGGCTATATTTTATCTGACAAACTGAACCTGGAAAGCAACATCAACATCCTTTCCACCTCAGGATATGAAAGACGATTCAACGGACCGGAAAATCATTTTAATGAAAAACTGGAATTGAAGTACACAACTGTTAGTTTGCTTGCCAAAAAAATGAACACCAAATCCACATTCGACAACAAGGTGTATTCTACCAATTTCATTGGTGGTGTTTATGCCGGTTTCCTGAATACATCCTCTCATCAACTTAACGGCACCTCCGAAGATCTGGACACCTACAACAAGCAAGACTTCGGTATCGTATTGGGCATCGAACAAGACCGGTACATCACCAAATCCTTCATCATTACACCCGGAATCCGGTACAACCAGGGCTTGATCAACATTGCCAACGACAACAATGCCTTCAGCTCTGCCCGGAATTTCTCATTTGAATTCAATTTGGGTGTAAAATACGTGCTGCTAAAAAAATCCAACTGACCTTCCAACCCTTTTCCTGTTCTAAACGTTTTAGTCGTAGTTGCAAAGCATGATGATAACTTTTAAGAACATACTCACGGCATTCCTGTTAACCGGGATATTCTCATTGCATCCCAGTCTGAACAAAGGACCACTGAGCTACCTGCATTACCTGGTTTACGGCAACCATGTTAACTTAAGCGTAAAGGATGTAGACAGCAACCGCTTATCCATTAAATGGTCGTGTAACAACGATCAGTCCAGCTGTAAAGAATTGGTCATCATTGAAAACGGTAAGCTGATCAATGAAATCCCCTTTGAAGCGGGCGATCAGCAGATTGCGGTATATTACAACGACCGGCTGGTAGGTGTACTCAAACAATTTAAGGCACAAAAAAAACAGGCACATCATTACAGCTTTAGAGTAAGTAGTGACGAAGACCACATCAATTTTTCGGGAGAGATCTCCGGTCCGTCGCCATCCGTATTCTCCCGGTCGATCAGCAAAAAGGACATTCTTCTGGCCAACCTATAATCTGGTTTGGTGATAACAAAAAAGGCGCTCGATGAGCGCCTTTTTATATTGTTATTGTTAGTGGATTATTCCGCTAAAACGATGATCTTGTTGTTGTTCACCTCAACTACTCCACCTTTGATCTCGAAGGTTAACTCCTTATCGTTACTCATATCGCGCACTAATTCGCCGGATTCACTGTTCATGTGGTTTTTGCCACCTTCAGCTTGTAAAACCTTAATATGCCCTGCTTTCAGGGTAGAAACGATCGGAGCATGATCTTTCAGGATCCCGAAAGAACCGTCTGAACCGGGCAAATTCACCATATCCACTTCTCCGGAGTAAACTTTCTTTTCTGGTGTGATAATATCTAATTGCATGATTTAATTCAATTTCCAAAAAACAAACCTGAGTTTTTGGGTTCCGTTATTTGTTTTTTAATCGCTTAAGCTTCAGCCATCATTTTCTTACCTTTCTCGATAGCTTCTTCGATAGAACCTACCAGGTTGAAGGCTGCTTCAGGATACTCATCCACTTCTCCGTCCATGATCATGTTAAACCCTTTGATGGTTTCTTCGATAGGCACCAATACACCAGCCAAACCGGTAAACTGTTCAGCAACATGGAAAGGCTGAGACAAGAAACGTTGAACACGTCGTGCACGGTGTACAACCATTTTATCCTCTTCAGACAATTCATCCATACCCAAGATGGCGATGATATCCTGTAATTCTTTATAACGTTGTAAAGTTTCTTTTACACGTTGGGCTGTATTGTAGTGCTCATCACCAACGATTTCAGCCGTTAAGATTCTGGAAGTAGAATCCAACGGATCCACTGCAGGGTAAATCCCTAACTCGGCAATTTTACGAGACAATACGGTCGTAGCATCCAAGTGAGCAAAGGTAGTTGCCGGAGCCGGATCGGTTAAGTCATCCGCAGGTACGTATACCGCCTGTACGGAAGTAATCGATCCTGATTTTGTAGAAGTAATTCGTTCCTGCATCGCACCCATCTCAGAAGCCAGGGTTGGCTGGTAACCTACCGCTGAAGGCATACGACCTAAAAGGGCGGACACCTCAGAACCGGCCTGAGTAAAACGGAAGATGTTATCGATGAAGAAAAGGATATCTCTACCTTGTCCTTCACCATCTCCGTCACGGAAATATTCGGCTAATGTAAGACCGGAAAGGGCAACACGTGCTCTCGCTCCCGGTGGCTCGTTCATCTGACCGAATACCAGGGTAGCCATGGATTCGTTCAAACCTGATTTATCTACTTTTGAAAGATCCCATCCACCTTCTTCCATGGATTTTTCAAATTCTTTACCATACTTAATTACACCGGACTCGATCATCTCTCTCAACAAATCGTTCCCCTCTCTGGTTCTTTCACCTACACCGGCGAATACGGATAACCCGGAATGTCCTTTCGCAATGTTATTAATCAACTCCATGATCAATACGGTTTTACCTACACCGGCTCCACCGAACAATCCGATTTTACCACCTTTCGCATAAGGCTCAATCAGGTCGATTACCTTGATTCCGGTAAACAACACTTCCGTAGAAGTAGATAAATCCTCGAATTTAGGCGGCTCTCTGTGGATCGGGTAACCGTTTTCTTTCGAAACCGAACCGATACCATCGATAGCATCTCCGACTACGTTGAACAGCCTTCCTCTGATCTCCTCACCAACAGGCAATGTAATCGGGCTACCGGTCGCAACAACAGCCATTCCTCGTCTCAGACCATCCGTGGCATCCATCGAGATTGCTCTTACCGTATCCTCACCGATGTGTTGCTGACACTCCAATACAATAATTTGACCGTCGTCTTTTTTAATTTCCAAAGAATCCAAAATGTTGGGTAAATCGCCTTTTTCTGTATCGAAACTTACGTCAACTACAGGGCCAATTACTTGTGTTATTTTTCCGGTATTACCTGACATTACTTACTAGTTTTATGTGATAAAAAATTGATATCTGATTTCAGACTGCGAAAGTACTATAATTTGAATTTATATAACAGGAAAAATGAGATTATTTATATTAAATATTATTACGGATATTTGTTGGCGTCTAATAATTGGTGATTTAACCCGACAAAGACCAGAAGCGTGAAGATCTACAAAAGCATTGAAGCATTTGATTTTACAGGGAAAACCGCTGTTACCATCGGCACGTTCGACGGCGTCCATTCCGGGCATAAAGTGATCATCGACCGCCTGAAAAAAGCAGCGGCCGACAGCCATGCCGAAAGTGTGATTCTGACCTTTTTTCCCCACCCGAGAATGGTGCTTTATCCCGACGACAATGAATTGCGATTACTGAACACCATAGACGAGCGCATTGAACTACTCGAAAAAGCCGGTATCGATCACCTCATCATCCATCCATTCTCCCGCGAATTTTCACGCTTGAGTTCTACCGAATTTGTGCGCGACATCCTCGTTAATCAACTTCATGTCGCTGCTTTGGTGATCGGGTATGACCACCACTTCGGCAGAAACCGCGAAGGTTCTTTTGAACACTTACGGGAACTTGCCCCGCTATACGATTTTAAAGTTCAGGAGATCGCCGCTCAGGAAATTCAAAAAGTGAATGTGAGTTCCACCAAAATCAGAACCTCCCTTGCTGCCGGCGAAATTAATGCCGCCAACCAATTCCTGGGTTATCATTTTTTTATGAACGGCAGGGTTGTTGAGGGAAACAAGACCGGAAGGACCATCGGTTTTCCTACCGCCAATCTGAAAGTGGACGAATGGTACAAGCTCATTCCTGCAAAGGGTGTTTATGCCGTAAAAGTACATCTGGATGGCAACATATTAAAAGGAATGCTTAACATTGGAAATCGGCCGACCTTGAATGGTGAGCACGAAACCATAGAGGTAAACCTGTTCGATTTTAATGAAGATATTTATAATAAAACCCTAACCGTAGAGTTTTATGAGCGTATACGGGATGAATTCCGGTTCGAAAGCCTGGATGAACTGAAAAAACAACTGAACCTTGATAAAGAAAAAAGCATACAAATTCTGGATTAGCATCAGCCTGCTGATCATGGCCCTTCCCGGCTACTCACAACTGCTGGACTCTGCTGCTTTTGATACGGTTCCAACCTATACCCTGCAGCAAGCCTTAAAGAAAGATCCGCTTAACGTCTATAAGCTAAAGCTAAAAAAACTGCAGTTAAAGGAAGTACCGGAAGAAATTTATCAATTTAAAAATCTGAACGCCCTGGACCTGAGCAAGAATAAACTGAAAGAGTTTCCCCCTCGGTTAGCCGAATTCAAATACCTCCAGGAACTGGATCTGTCCGTGAATAAGATCGAAATCATCCCTAAAGAACTCGGGCAGTTGGTCCACCTCAAGGAATTCCGTGCCAACCAGAATGAGATCGTAAGCCTTCCTCCGGAAATCAAATACCTGGTAGAATTGCGCTTCATGGATTTGTGGGGAAACAACATCGGATCGCTCCCCAGTGAGATCGTTTTTTTAAAAAACACACTTAAAGAAATCGATATGCGTGTGATCCTGATGAGCGATAGCGAACACAAAAAAATTCAGGAACTCCTGCCGGACACCAAGATCAAATTCTCCAAGTCCTGCAACTGCGGGTTTTAACCCTGCCGTTTATTTTGACTTTCTTCAAAAAGTTTTAACGGATAGTGTTGTTTTAACTGCTCACGAATAGTTACTTTTGGGACATGAACGAACTATTGCCCTGTGCATTTCGTTTAAGTAATCATGAAGTCGGAATTTCATAAAATAATACTCCTTGGTTTGATCCTGATCTTTTCAGGAGGATTCTGTGTTTGTCAACAGGAAGAGTTACCCCCTATGCCTTCAAACTTACCGGACACCGACCAGATTCTTTTTCTGAACGGGAAGGTACTCAAGGGCAAGATCACCAACAAAACCAATTACGAGTTCAGTTTTACCGACATCTCCAACAAGTCTTTTGTAATCGACAAATACCGGGTGTTCTCCATCACCGAAAACAACAAAGAATCGATCGTTTATGAATACGACACGCTTTCCGGAAACTTTCTGAAAGTGGAAGACATGAAATTATTTGTTTACGGCGAACGCGATGCTTACAGCTCTTACAAACCCCATTTTGCCAACTATTCGGCCCTTGTAGTCGGCGCTGCTTCCGGTTTTATGATGCAGCACGACCAAAGCTTCGTATACCTGCCTATTCCTTTGGTTTACACATCGGTAACCCTGCTATTCCCTACCAAAGTGAATCAAAAACGCTTGCAGGAAACCAAATACATCAAAGAAGATGAATACCTAAGAGGATATGAACGTATTGCCCGGAGTAAACGGACCCAATCCGTTCTGAGGAACAGTGTTCTTGGCATGATCGGAGGGTACCTGATCGGGCTGGCTGTAAACGGGAATTCCGACAGCAAATAAACCTGCCGTGCTATTTCTCAATTCTATTATCAAACCCCTTATTTATTCCAACGTATTAGTTTCTCTTTGTGTAGCGGCCTTTACACACCTCAGCTACATCCTTAATGATTACGACCGGAGCAATATGCACACGATTCTCATCATGGTCTTTTGCTTTACCTACTGCACCTATAATTTACAACGCATCATCAAATTTCAAAAAATAATGGCTGATGATTCCCGGTTGGGTGAACGGTTGAAATGGGTCAGAAAGCATTTATCCTTTCTCAAAATATCTTCCATCATGCTGGGAATAGCCGGGTTGGTTTGCATCTATTTTATTGATTATGCCTGCTGGAACTTATTGATACCCATGGGCGGACTGTCCCTTTTTTATGTGGTGCCGATCGTCCCTTTTTACAAAAAAAGCCCTTCCATCAGGCAAATACCCTATTTAAAAATCTTCGTGATTGCTTTGGTCTGGACCATTGTCGTGGTCGGATTACCCTATCTGGATTCAGCTGACAACTCATCTCTAATCCCACTCCATGCTATCAGTTTGATGTTTCAAGTCCTGACTTTTTTCCTTTTTATCATAGGCATTACCATCCCTTTCGACATCAGGGATATGGATTATGATCAAAAAGAGCATTTAAAAACCATTGCCACCAAATTTGGAATATACCGCTCTACGGGATTAGCGGTTATCAGTTTATTTTTTTCTTTATGCCTTTTTGTGATTGTAACCCCACAACCAGGTCGGGTAGGGATTATTTTCGGGACATTGCTTACGGCAATTCTGGTAGGCTTGTCCTATAAAAAACGAAGTGAACTCTTTTATTCGGGCTTAATCGAAAGTACCGTCCTGATGGTTTGGGGTAGTGTGATGGTTTCTAATCTTCTTTTTTCTCTCTGATTTTCCGGTACGCTTTCACGGCGAAATACAGAATAATTCCCAGCACCAGGAATCCGGCAATTCCCCACACCCAACTGATGTTATTTTTGAGCACCACCAAAAAGACGATGGCAAACAGAAAGACCGTAGCCAGCTCGTTCCACAACCGGAGTTTGAAGGAAGAATAGCTTAACTGATCCTTGATCAGTTGCGTAAACATGCGGTGGCAGAAGAAATGATAGATGTAGAGCGCAACGACAAACAGGAGTTTGATATGCATCCAGGGCATGGTGAGCCAGGCTTTTCCGGTGGGTGTGAAGAACAACAGCCAACCGGCAAAGAAGGCCGTCAGGATCGCCGAAGGCCAGGTGATGCCATACCACAATCGTTTGCTCATCAGCTTGTATTGTTTTTGCAGGATGGCCTTTGCATCTTCTTCTTCCTCTCCCGCTTCCACATAATAGATAAACAGGCGAACAATGTAGAACAAACCGGCGAACCAGGTAACCACAAAAATGATGTGCAATGCTTTGAGGTATGCGTATTCCATAAAACGAAATTAGGGATAAACTTTTTAATTCGCTGTGCTTTATGCTTACTTTTGCTAACATGAAAAAAGGGGTGTTGATCGTTAATCTTGGGACTCCGGATAGTCCTTCGGTAAAAGATGTCAGGAACTATTTGCGTGAGTTCTTAATGGATGGCTACGTAATCGATCTGCCATTCCTTTCCCGCTGGTTGTTGGTGAATCTTATCATTGCTCCTTTCCGCGGACCCAAATCGGCTGCGGTGTATCAGAAACTGTGGACCGAAAACGGTTCGCCACTCATGCACTACGGCAAACGTGTGGAAACCTTGTTACAAGCCAAACTGGGTAACGATTACAAGGTACTTCTGGCCATGCGCTATCAGAATCCGTCGATCCGATCGGTCTTGAAACAATTCCAAGCCGAAGGCATTACCGACCTGAAAGTGATTCCGCTCTATCCGCAATATGCTTCGTCTACCACCAAATCGAGCATCGAAAAGGTAAAAGAAGAATTGAAACGCATCAAATATAATCCGCAAACAACTTTTGTAGAAACCTTTTTAAGTCACCCGAAATTCGTAGAGGTTTATGCTGAAAATGGCTTCAAGCACTGGAACACCGGAAAATATGACAAAGTGATGTTCAGTTACCATGGTGTACCGGAAAGGCATATCCTGAAAGATTGCACAAATGGTCACTGCAAATTAGATGAAAATTGCTGTTCGGTTTACTCCGACAAAAACAGCTTGTGTTACCGTGCCGGATGTTACGAGACTTCACGCCTCATTGCCCGGGCAATGGGTTTAAAAGAAGATCAGTATGATGTGGTTTTCCAGTCGAGGCTGGAGACCCGCGCCCGCGATCCCTGGCTGAAACCTTATGCCGACCTGGTTATTGCCGACTATCCGAAGCAAGGGGTCAAAAATGTACTCGCTTTTTCTCCGTCGTTTGTGGCCGATTGTTTGGAGACAACCATAGAGGTGGGCGAAGAATTCATGGAGATTTTCCATGAAAACGGAGGAGAAAACTGGCAATTGGTGGAAAGCCTGAACGAGCACCCGAAATGGATCGAAACACTTGAAGCTTTGGCTAAATCCTGATGTTTTTTTACCTGTCCAAAATATTACTCTTTCTGGCCACGCCCATTGTATGGATCTTTACCTTGTTGCTGTGGGGCATCCTCACAAAAAAACCTGTCCGAAAGAAACGGATGTTATGGGCTGCAGCCATTTGCTTTTACTTTTTCTCCAATGCCTTCCTGACGGATGAATTCGTCAGGTTGTATGAAGAACGAACGGCAAGCTACAGCGAACTCAACGAAACCTATGACGTGGTGATTGTGCTGGGAGGCTTCAGCAATGACGATCCGGAGCAGGATCAGATACAATTCCATTCGGCGAGCGACCGGCTGCTGGCCGGACTCAAACTCTATCAGACCGGACGGGCTAAAAAGCTGATGATCTCCAGCGGAGCCGGACAAATTATGAAGCCCGACGAGAAGGAAGCCCTTTACCTCAACGAATTTTTACTCGAAATTGGCATTCCAGGCGAAGACCTTATCATTGAAGGGGAATCCAAAAACACGCATGAGAATGCGGTGATGAGTGCGGAGATCCTGAAAGAGCGTTATCCGGATGGCAAGTACCTGCTGGTTACCTCAGCCTTTCACATGCCGAGGGCCAAGCGCTGTTTTGAAAAAGCAGGACTGGAAGTTACACCCTTTAGCGTAGACCATCAGGCAGGACCCCGGAAATACCTGATCGACCACCTGTTCATCCCGAACACCGACAGCCTGAGGCGCTGGCAGATGCTGATCAAGGAATGGATCGGTTTTGTCTCTTATAAAATGATGGGGTATTGTTAATACAGATTATATGGGAACTTACTGTTTAGAAAATAATAAGTTAATATTATTTGTCCATCAATCACCTTTGTTTATAAGAGCAACCCTATTCTTATTTGCTTTATTGTCTGTTTGTTTACCCATTACCGGATTAACTCTAAGAATGGTAATGGGTGATGGATTTCATTTTGGATTTTTATTTGGTATTGCACTTTTTGGACTCTTAGGGTTTTACTTGCTGAGAGTATTTTTGTGGAATAGCTATGGAAAAGAAACAATAATCTTTACAAATGACGGTATAACTTATGAAGCTGATTACGGGTGGTTCAAATCAAGTAAGCAGTTTGCTAATATAGTAGAAACTCACTTTATGATTAGCCCAATAGGGTATGAAGACGAAAACTTAGGAGTTTTAATCATAAGAATTAATGAATCCACTATAGAAACCGTTACAAAATTACCTCAAGAAACATTGGAAAAATTAATCCAAGAATTGAAAGACCTGAAAAATTAATCCTACTTCTTCACCCGGGTATACAACACCTCTTTGGTTTCAAAGAATTCCTCCTGAAAAAAGTGTGACAACGGAAAACGATCTACTTTTTTGCCGCTTTCTTCGATCTCCTCTTCCAGGTCGCCTCCTTTTAAAAAGAGTACGCCGTTCTTCATGGTATTAAAACTCTCGGGACTCAGTTTCCCTTTGAGCCAGGGCAGCACTTTGGCGATCCGAGCCACCGCACGGGTCACTACAAAATCGAATTGTCCTTCGGCCTCTTCGGCACGTTGATGATACGCTTTTACATTGGTAAGCCCCAGGCCTTGCGCGACTTCATTTACCACTTTGATCTTTTTGCCGATGGAATCCACCAGCACGAATTCACTTTCCGGAAACAAGATCGCCAATGGAATACCGGGGAAACCACCTCCGGTTCCGACATCGAGAATTCTGGTTTTGGGTTTGAAGGAGATCACTTTAGCGATGCCCAGCGAATGAAGCACATGGCGGAGGTACAACTCATCAATATCCTTACGCGACACCACGTTGATTTGTGCATTCCATTGCTGATACAAGGCTTCGAGCTGAGTGATCTGCTCCAACTGGGTTTCTGTCAGATCCGGAAAATAGCGGGTAATGATGTCCACGGTAAATTTCATGCGGCAAAGATAAAGGAAAGCAGGTCCGGTTAGTCTATTGGTCTAACATCTAAAATCCAATTTCATCAGATATTATCCTTCTTATCCTGCATCAGCTTATAGAGTTGCTCTCTGGCCCTGAACAATTGTGCCTTAACCGTTCCCAAAGGCAGGTCGGTTTCTTCGGCAATCTCTTCGTAGGAATACTCCCTGAAGTAGCGTAGTACGACCAGTTCTTTATAACGGGGTTTCAGCTTGGCAACAATATCCCGCATGATGCGGATCTTTTGTTTCCTCACGAAACGTTCTTCCGGATCGAGAGCACTGGAACGGATCTCCACACTGATCTCTCCCCCCTCATCATCCTCAATGCTTTTGTCGAGTGAAAGCGTTGTCATCTTCTTTTTGCGGATAAAATCGATGCAGTTGTTGGTAGCAATCCGGAACAGCCAGGTACTAAAAGCGTAATCCGGCGTATATTGATGGATGCGATTGAATGCCTTTCCGAACGCCTCAATGGTCAGATCGTCGGCATCATCACTGTTCTTCACCATTTTCAGCATCATGAAGAAGATCGAATCGCGGTATTTACTCATTAACTCACCATAAGCACGTTCATCGTTTTGCTCACGGGCTCTGCAAACCAATTCGTAATCGATTTTGGCCTTCGGTGATAAATTTGAGTTCAGTTCCATTTAATTTTTCTGCTAATTGAATTTGCTATTACGACTACCGGGTTAAACAGGATAAAAAATACTTCCAAAAACGGAGCGAGCAGGATCAGGTCCTTTTCACCCAATTTATTTGAAATTAGTCTAAATATAAGCATTTGTAACAAATATCTGAACACAAATACCCCAAGAATTAGATAAACCGGTCTTACTTTGATGACCAACACAACAAAAAGGACTACCAACATCATTTGAGTGAGCTGCAACAATCCGAGGTTGAACTTATGCTTGAATTGATAATGTTTTCCGGTAGTGAGGTGTCGTCTTTTTTGCCGGAACCAGGCCTGAAAAGTAGTCTTCGGCATGGAGATCGTTTGCCCGTCGGCATGCACTTCTACCTGAGTGTTCCTTCCCGTTGCCACTTCGTTGATGAAGAGGTCATCGTCGCCCGACAAGATATGCTGATGGGAAGCAAAGCCCCTGTTGGCAAAAAAGAGTTCGGTATGATAGGCCAGATTGCGGCCTACCCCCATGTACGGCTTGTTGGCAAGTGCAAAAGACAAGTATTGGACTGCCGTATAAAAAGTTTCGAACCGGATGAGTTTATTCAGTAATCCGGGTTGTTTTTGGTAAGCGCCGTAGCCCAGAACAATCTTCTTTCCGGGGTTGTAATGACTCATGCGACTGATCCAGTGTTCGGATCCGGGTCGGCAGTCGGCATCGGTTAACAGCACCCGATCGTATTGAGCCGCTTTAATACCTAAGGTCAGGGCAAATTTCTTGCTCCCGAAAAAGCGGTCGTTGTCGGGAACGTTCACAACCTTCAATCCTTTATGCTGTAACGCGAAGGCTTTCAGTACATCTTCGGTATCATCAACGGAATGATCATTCACCACAATCACTTCGAAAACAGGATACTTCTGATTCAGGTACAAGGGAAGAAATTCCAGCAAATTATCGCGTTCGTTCCTGGCACAAATGATCACCGAAACGGGTTCCGAAGCCGTAATCTTTTCTGCCGGTTTATGAAATGCCAGCCGTGCAAAGTAAAACAGGTAATAAAAAAGCTGAATCAGGAAGCAGATCAGGTAAAGCGCAATCACATAATCCAACAGGTAATTGAATTCGGTGAAGCGTATGAGTTCCTGCCAATGCATAATCCAAATGTAAATCTATACTTTGGAGTAATTAAGTATCTTTGGCCAAGTTTTTAAACACAAATAGTTAATAAGCAGTCTTTATAATTTGTCATTCCGGAAGTGGCAGATGCTTGGGTTTTATACATATGGATTTTAAATTAGAAAAAACCGACACGCAAACGAAGGCCAGAGCGGGCCTCATCACGACCGATCACGGTGAGATTCAAACACCGATCTTCATGCCTGTGGGAACTGCTTCAACCGTAAAAGCGGTTCATCAGCGGGAGTTGGTCGACGATATCAAGGCACAGATCATTTTAGGCAACACCTACCACCTGTACCTGCGCCCGGGAACCGAAATTCTGAAGGCTGCCGGGGGGCTGCATCAATTTATGAACTGGAAAGGGCCCATCCTGACCGATAGTGGCGGCTACCAGGTATATTCCCTTTCCGACCGCAGAAAAATCAAGGAAGAAGGAGCCACCTTCTCTTCCCACATCGATGGTTCGAAACACCTGTTCACACCCGAAAACGTGATGGACATCCAACGGGTGATCGGTGCCGACATCATCATGGCCTTTGACGAATGTACGCCTTACCCCTGCGAATACAAGTATGCCAAAGATTCGATGCACATGACCCACCGCTGGTTGAAACGCTGCTGCGAGCGATTCGATGGTACCGACCCGTTATATGGTTATTCGCAAACCCTTTTTCCCATCGTACAGGGAAGTGTTTACAAAGACCTCCGAAAACAATCGGCCGAGACCATCGCCAGTTTTGAACGGGAAGGTAATGCCATTGGCGGACTCTCCGTTGGGGAACCCGATGAAGAAATGTATGAAATGTGTGAGATCGTAACCGACATCCTCCCGAAGGATAAGCCACGCTATCTGATGGGCGTCGGGACCCCGGTAAACCTGCTCGAAAACATTGCGTTAGGCATCGACATGTTCGACTGCGTGATGCCAACCCGAAATGCCCGGAACGGCATGTTGTTCACACAGCATGGCATCATCAACATCCGGAACAAGAAATGGGAGAACGATTTCTCCCCGATCGATCCGGACGGCACCAGTTATGTAGACAGCTACTACAGCAAGGCCTATTTACGTCATCTGATCATCTCCAAAGAAATTTTAGGTGCACAAATTGCCAGTTTACACAATTTAAGCTTCTATCTTTGGTTAGTTAATACGGCTCGCGAAAAAATACTGGACGGCACGTTTTCCGAATGGAAAAACAGGATGGTGAAGCAATTGAACGAACGATTGTAAAATATTGTCATGCTGAGTTTATCGAAGCATGAGTTTATCGAAGTATGAGTTTATCGAAGCATGACTCCATTATTTGTCTACCCTTCGATGAACTCAGGGTGACAAGAACCGGTGTGACAAACTGAATCATAAGCATGTTAAAAAAGCTCGACATATTCATCATCAAGAAGTTTCTCGGAACCTTCTTCTTTACGCTGCTGCTGATCATCTGCATCGTGATCGTATTCGACATCTCCGAAAAACTGGAAGATTTCATTGAGCGTCATGCCCCGTTACGAGCCATTGCTTTCGACTATTACCTGAACTTCATTCCCTATTTCGCCAACATGTTCAGCCCGCTGTTCATCTTTATTTCGGTGATCTTTTTCACCTCCAAGATGGCCGGCAATTCGGAGATCGTTGCCATTTTGGCCAGCGGCGTGAGCTTTAACCGATTTTTACGTCCTTACATGATCTGCGCTTCTTTTCTGGCCGTCATTTCCTTTTACCTCAACAATTTCATGATCCCGGATGCCAACAAGAAACGACTGGAATTCGAGGAAGTGTATTACCGGAACAAATTCAGGAACATTTCGCAGAACATCCACATGCAGATCGACAAATCGACCTACATCTACATGACCAATTTTGTGGTGGACATGAACATGGGTAACAACTTTTCGATCGAACGCTTCGATGATGACGGAAAACTCGAGTACAAACTGTTATCGGACAATGTAACGTGGGATTCCATCAACAACCAGTGGACAATCAACAATTATGTAGAGCGTTACATCGACGGACTGAACGAAACAATTAAAAAAGGAGCCCGGAAAGACACCGTCATCAACCTGAAGCCCGAAGAATTCAAACGCAGAACCAGCTTCATCACCACCATGGATATGTTTGAACTCGATGCCTTTATCGAAGAAGCCAAATTCAAGGGATCGAAGCAGATCGTAAACTATGAAATTGAAAAACACCAGCGCGGCGCCTACCCTTTTGCCACCTTTGTGTTAACGCTTATCGGTGTTTCCATTTCAAGCCGGAAAGTACGCGGCGGTATCGGCATGCACATCGGGTTGGGGCTGGTCATCAGCTTCTCTTACATCATGTTTATGCAGGTTTCATCGACCTTTGCGGTGAATTCGGGCGCCCCTGCCATGCTCGCCGTATGGATACCAAATGTAGTATATACCCTACTTGCCTTGTATTTGCTGAAAAAAGCGCCGAAATAATTTTCTTAAAAAACTGTTAAAAAGAATTTCACGGATTGATTATTTGCTACATTTGCCCGCAATAGAACTTATTCAGGCATCATGAAAGACAAGATCGAACTTATCATCGACAGAAGCATCAGCCTCTTACTGGTGTTCTGTTTGTTCTTTTCGAGTTTTTCGATTTACCTGTCTTCTTCCTTCTTTAACGACACCAAATCGGACGATCAGATTATCACGGAAGCCGTTAGCACGGTACACCATGCCAAAGCAAACGGAAACGATGTTTTTGGTGAAATGCTGGAAGAGGAAGAAGAAGATGATGATGCAATCCACAAGAAAATCAAGCTGTTGCAACAAACACAGCTCATCAGAATCTTATGGCTGGCCAACTTCGATCAAACCGAAGATGCTCCGTACTTTGATGATCAGGATCAGGTTACTACCTCATTGAAGGAACCATGCTACATTGAGTATTGTTCCCTCAAGATTCCTTCTTAATTTCTTTTCGACTCATCCGTAGAGTTGACCATTTTTGATTGCCTTTGATCAAAGGCACCTGCTATTACTGTATTCAGTTTAAAACAAAAAACTTTAATAATGAAGAAAATCTTTATGTTAAGCGGCATAACAGCGCTTTTAATTTATTCAAGCTGCCAATCCGAACATGAAAAACACCATGAAAACACCAAATTTCTGGTAACGAGTCCACTGGTAAAAGACACGGTGGTTATACACGACTATGTTTGTCAGATCCGGTCCATCCAACACATTGAAGTAAGAGCCCTGGAAAAAGGGTATTTACAGAACATCTATGTGGATGAAGGGCAATTCATAAAAAAGGATCAGCCCATGTTTCAGATCATGCCCATGCTCTACGAGGCGGAACTTCAGAAAGCTCAGGCTGAAGTGAGTTTTGCCGAGATCGAGTACCAGAACACCAAAAAGCTGGCCGACAGCAACATTGTGTCCGAAAACGAACTGGCTCTCATAAAAGCCAAACTGGATAAGGCCAAAGCTGAAATGGCTCTGGCTCAGGTTCATTTGGGATTCACCACGATCAAAGCACCTTTCGACGGAATTATGGATCGCTTCCATGTGCGGCTCGGAAGTTTGGTGGATGAGGGGGAATTGCTGACCGAATTATCGGACAACAGCCAGATGTGGGTATATTTCAATGTCCCTGAAGCCGAATACCTGGATTACCAATCCAAACTGAAAGCCGACAGCCTGATTCAGGTGCATTTGCTCATGGCCAACAACAAGATGTTCGGACATACCGGCGTAGTGGAAACCATTGAAGCCGACTTTAACAACGAAACCGGAAACATTGCTTTCCGGGCAACCTTCCCCAACCCGGAAAAGTTGTTACGCCACGGGGAAACCGGCGATATCCAGATCCGAATCCCGCTCAAGAAGGCCATGCTGATCCCTCAGAAAGCCACATTTGAAGTACTGGATCACAACTATGTATTCGTAGTGGATGAGAACAACGTTATCCGTTCCAGAAAGATCGACATTGCAGCAGAGTTGCCACATGTTTATGTGGTTAGGGAAGGCTTAAAGAAAACCGACAAAATCTTACTGGAAGGCTTACGTAAAGTGAACGAAAAGGACAAGATCGAATACACGTTCGAGGATCCTGCCAAAGTGCTTTCGACTTTGGAATTGTATGCCGAATAATTGAAGAATCAGTAATCCTTAAATCAGAAAAACACCATGTTTAAAAATATATTACACAGGCCTGTTCTGGCGATCGTGATCTCCATTGTTGTGGTTTTCACCGGAACGCTTGCCATCAAACAGTTGCCTATTTCACAGTTCCCGGATATTGCACCTACTACGGTCAGTATTTTCATTGCCTATCCGGGATCGAGTGCCGATGTGTTGGTAAAATCCACACTGGTTACCCTCGAAAATGCCATCAACGGCGTACAGGGTATGCGCTACATGACATCCGATGCCACGAGTGCCGGTGAAGCAACCGTTACCATTACCTTCGAACCGGGAACCGATCCGAATCAGGCCGTTATCCGGGTCAAGACGAGGGTCGATCAGGTGATGCCGCTACTCCCCGAATTAGTGCAACGGGAAGGGGTGATCATCACCCCCATCCAGCCCAGTATGTTGATGAAGGTGAACCTATTCAGCACGAACAAAGAAGCGGATGAGAAGTTCCTTTACAACTATGCCTACACGAAAATGCTGCCGGAAATCCAACGGATCGAAGGTGTGGCCCGCGCTCAAATTCTGGGTAGCCGGAAGTATGCCATGCGGGTTTGGCTGAATCCGAACCGGATGCGAGCCTACCAGATCTCCGTAGACGAAGTGATGGAGGCACTGGCCGAACAGAGTATAATCGGTAGACCGGGACGTTTGGGTCAGAGTTCGGGAATCTATGCGCAATCGCTGGAATATGTACTATCTTACCGCGGCAGATACAACAAACCGGAAGAGTACGGAAACATCATCATCCGTGCGAATCCCGACGGAGAAAGCATACACCTGAAAGACATTGCCGAAATCGAGCTGGGGAGTGAGTTCTTCGACATCTACTCCAACCTCGACGGCTATCCATCGGCGGCCATCGTACTCAAACAAACCTACGGCAGTAACGCCAGTAAGGTCATCGACCGGGTAAAGGAAAAACTCAAAGAACTGGAAGCAACCTTCCCTCCCGGAATGGATTATAAATTCAGTTACGATGTATCCAAATTCCTGGATGCCTCCATTGAACAGGTGATCCACACCTTGCGGGATGCTTTCATCCTGGTAGCCCTGGTGGTCTTCCTCTTCCTCGGCGACTGGCGTTCTACGCTGATCCCTATCCTGGCCGTACCGGTATCATTGATCGGGGCCTTTTTCATCATGCAATTCTTCGGATTCTCCATCAACCTGATCACCTTGTTTGCCCTGGTATTGGCCATCGGTATTGTGGTCGATGATGCCATTGTGGTTGTGGAAGCCGTTCATGCCAAAATGGAGGAAGATGAACACATCACACCATACAATGCCGTAAAGAAAGTAATGGGAGAGATCAGCGGAGCCATCATCGCCATTACCCTGGTTATGGTTTCGGTTTTCGTGCCAATCGCTTTCATGTCGGGACCGGTAGGAACGTTTTACCGCCAGTTCTCGGTAACGATGGCCAGCTCCATCATCCTTTCAGCCCTCATCGCCCTTACCCTTACTCCGGTTTTGTGTGCCATGATCCTGAAAAACAACCACGGCAAACCCAAACGCAAATCGCCGGTAAACTGGTTAATTGACCGTTTCAACAGAAGCTTTGATAAGCTGACCGGACGCTATGTCGGAATTTTAAAGTTGATCGTTAACAGGCGTCTGATCACATTCGGCGTACTCGTACTTTTCGGACTCGGCATATTCTATGAAAGCAATGTTGTTCCGGGGGGATTTGTACCCGGTGAAGACCAGGGAACGATCTATGCCATCATTCAAACACCTCCGGGAAGTACCCTGGAAAGAACCAATAAGGTAGCCGAAGAACTTCAGGAGATTTGCGAACATGTAGAAGGTGTTGAATCGGTAGCTTCCTTTGCCGGGTATGAGATCATGACCGAAGGGCGCGGATCGAATGCCGGAACCTGTTTGATCAACCTTGAGGACTGGTCGGAACGTGATCATTCCATCCATGAAATCATGGAAGAGCTCGAGGAAAAATCGCAGGAACTGGGTGCCATCGTGGAATTCTTCGAACCGCCGGCCGTTCCCGGTTTCGGTACTTCCGGCGGATTCTCAGTGAGGCTGCTGGATAAAACCAACTCCACCGATTACCACGAATTCGACAAGATCAATAAAGAATTTATGAATGCCTTAAAAGCACGTAAGGAGCTTAGTGGATTGTTCACCTTCTTTGCGGCGAACTACCCGCAATATGAATTGGAGATCGACAACAAAGTGGCGATGCAAAAAGGAGTTTCTATCGGAACTGCCATGGAAAACCTGAACATCCTGATCGGAAGTACGTATGAGCAGGGCTTTATCCGGTTCGGGCAGTTCTTTAAAGTGTATGTCCAGTCGGCACCTGAATTCAGGCGTTTGCCTTCCGACATCCTGAACCTGTTCATCCGGAACGACCATGGAGAAATGGTTCCTTACTCCTCTTTCATGAAACTGAAAAAGACGCAGGGCCCCAACGAGATTACCCGTTTCAACATGTACAATTCCGCTGCCATCCGGGGACTGCCGGCTAAAGGTTATACCACTGCGGACGCCATTCAGGCCATCAACGAAGTAGCGGAAGAATCGTTGCCCCGTGGTTACGATGTGGCCTGGGAAGGATTATCGTACGATGAAGCCAAACGGGGAAATGAATCGCTGTACATTTTCATCATCGTGCTGATCTTCGTTTACCTGGTTCTGGCCGCGCAGTATGAAAGCTTTCTTTTACCATTGGCGGTTATTTTCTCGTTACCGGTTGGTGTTTTCGGGTCTTTCCTGTTCCTGAAATTGATGGGCTTAGCCAACGATGTGTATGCACAGGTCGGGCTCATCATGTTGGTCGGGTTACTGGGTAAGAACGCCGTTCTGATCGTTGAGTTTGCCGTACAAAAACGCCGCCAGGGGTCAAGCATTTATGATGCTGCCGTGGAAGGAGCCAAAGTGCGGTTCCGTCCGATTCTGATGACCTCCTTTGCCTTTGTTGCCGGATTGATTCCGCTGGTGATTGCCACCGGAGCCGGAGCGATCGGTAACCGGACCATCGGTGGTTCCGCCCTGGGTGGGATGCTTCTCGGCACCATCTTCGGGGTGATCATCATTCCGGGATTGTACTACATTTTCGGGAAAATGGCCGATGGACGTAAGATCATTAAAGGCGAATACGACGAAAGTCTGTCGCAGGAATTTGTCCGTACCGGTGAAGAACAAAAAGAAATGCTAAAAAATCTTCGGACTGCCAACAAAACGTTATCCAAGTTGTTGGGAAGAAGGAAGAAAAAATAATTAAAAAAATCCGCATAATGTTTACTAGAATAACATACATCATCATAACAACAGGCTTTTTGGCACTGGGTTTCTCGGCGTGCAAAACACCCGGTTTTGTTAGCAAAACAGAGAACAAATCCGTTCCCGGGAGTTTTAACGAATCGACCGACACAACCAATACGGCTCAGGTAAAATGGAAGGATTATTTTACCGACCCCAACCTGGTCGCACTCATCGATACGGCTCTGAGCAATAACCAGGAACTGAACATCATGTTGCAGGAAATCAACATTTCCAACAACGAAGTGCGAGCCCGAAAAGGCGAATACCTGCCCTCCATCGGCTTGCAAGGTGGCGCCGGAATCGAAAAAGTAGGTCGTTACACCAGTCAGGGTGCCAACGATGCCAATACCGAAATCGAACCCGGTAAAGAATTTCCCGAACCACTCCCCGATTTTATGGTGGGAGCCTATGCCTCCTGGGAAGTAGATATCTGGAAGAAGTTACGAAACGCCAAAAAATCAGCCGTATTCAATTACCTCTCCAGCATCGAAGGGAAAAATTTCATGGTCACGAACCTGGTTTCTGAGGTCGCAGCATCCTATTACGAGCTGATCGCGTTGGATAACCAACTGGACATCATTAAAAAGAACATCGAAATCCAGCAGAATGCACTGAAAATCGTTAAGATGCAGAAGCAAGCCGCCAAGGTGACCGAACTGGCTGTTCGGAAATTTGAAGCAGAAGTCTTGAAAAATCAAAGTCATCTCTATGAAATCCAGCAGATGATCGTAGAAACGGAAAACCGGATCAACTATCTCATCGGAAGGTTCCCACAACCGGTACAGCGAAACGCCTCTAACTTTACAGAGTTAACCCCTCAGCCATTACAGGCCGGGATCCCTTCGCAATTACTGGAGAACAGGCCGGACATCAAACAAGCCGAACTGGAACTGGAAGCTGCCAAGCTGGATGTGAAAGTGGCAAAAGCCAACTTCTATCCGCGTTTCGACATTACCGCAGGAGTTGGTCTGCAGGCTTTTGACCCCAGTCATCTGGTAAAAGCTCCCGAATCCATGTTATATAATGTGGCGGGCGACCTGATGGCTCCGCTGATCAATCGGAATGCGATCAAGGCCAATTATTTCAGCGCCAGTTCGAAACAAGTTCAGGCCGTTTACAATTATGAACGAACCGTGTTAAATGCCTACATCGAAGTGGTTAACCAGTTGTCGAAAATCGACAACCTGGAAAAGAGTTACGATTTTAAGCAACAACAAGTGCAAACCCTAACCGAGTCCATCACCATCTCTACCAATCTTTTCAAATCGGCCAGAGCCGATTACATGGAAGTATTGATGACGCAACGGGATGCTCTGGAATCGAAAATGGAATTGATAGAAACCAAAACCGCCCAGATGAATGCTTACGTTAAGATGTACCAGGCCCTCGGCGGCGGCTGGAAATAATCCTGATGTTTATCTTTTTTGAATTATCTTTACGGCATTGAAAAAATTACTCAGCATAGTACTCCTCGCATCCTTGATCCTGCCATTTGTTGGTACGGTTAGTTGGTTGAACTACCAAAAAAAGACCGTACGACGTCAGATCAAACACCAGATCATGGTCGGAATCGATAAGGATGAGTTAGTGATGCTGACTTTTACCCGGGAAGAAGCTACAACGGAATTGAAATGGAAACACTCGAAGGAATTCGGATACCGGGAAAGCATGTACGACATCGTTGAGGCCGACACATCAGGAAATACAATTACTTATTGGTGTTGGTGGGATTACCAGGAGACGAAACTCAACAAACAATTGTACCGCCTGTTAGCCGATTTTCTGGGTTCCGACAACAAGAATAAAGACACCAGGGATCAGTTCATGCAATTTTACAAATCGTTGTACTGTTCCGAAAAATCACTCTGGACAGCCGATGTTCCCGATCTGGGCAACCAACGGAAATCCGGGTATCAAAACAGTTATACTTCAATCCAGTTAACACCACCAACACCACCACCAAACTTCATCTAGTTTTACTTTTTTCAACACCATGCACCGCACTTTTCGAAGCCGCGGTGCATCGGTGTATCTAATCATTGCTCAATTCAAGATCACTTGGAATGAGCCTGTACGGACTATAAAACCAGAATCATGAAAACATATTTGATCTTGGCGGCAAGTCTCTTGCTGTCAATCGACGTATGGTGTCAATATACTATTTCCGGAAGGATACTCGATGCCGAAAACAAAACGGCTCTGCACCATGCAACTATTTATTTAACTGAATTGAACAAAGGCACTATCAGTGACGATAACGGACAATTCAACATCCGGGATGTGGGCAACGGAAGCTATCGTATCCAGATCACTTACCTGGGATACCAACCTGTTGTTCAACAAGTAACCATTAAAGGCCAGGATGCCAAACTGGAATTCAACATGGAAAAAGCAATCCTCGATATCGGCGAGGTGGTTGTTTCCAGCTCCTATACCAACACCCAGAACGAAAATACCGTGGCGGTTGATGTCATAAAAAAAAGTGACATGCAAAGAAACGGGGCTTTTACCGTGATGGATGTGATCAACAAAGTGCCGGGCGTAGATGCCGTAACCACCGGACCGCTGGTTAGCCGTCCGGTTATCAGGGGACTATCGAGTAACCGGGTATTAACGGTGGCTGACGGACTCCGCTTTGAAACCCAGCAATGGGACGATGAGCATGGGATCGGAGTGAATGAACTCGGCATCGACCGGGTGGAGATCATCAAAGGCCCTTCCAGCTTGTTGTATGGCCCCGAAGCCATGGGTGGAATCGTTCACTTTGTGGATGAAAATCCGGCGGCGGTCGGCACTACACAGGGAAGTATATTGGGGTCTCTCTACTCCAACAACATCGGAGCCATGACCAACTTCAACCTGAAAGGGGCAAAAGAACATTACAACTGGGGTATTAATGTGCTCGGGAAACTCATTTCCGATTATTATTACAATGGATACAGTTTCCGGGTACCAAATACCCGCATGCTGGAATACGGAGCGAAAGGCTATATCGGACTGAACCGGAAATGGGGATCAACCCGATTGACCTACCTGTTCAACAATGCAGCCTACGGCATCCTTGATGGTAAGGACATCGTAAAAGATGCCGAAGGGAACATCATCAATGTGGACACGGCCGAAACCGAAGAGATCCCCTTTGAGGTGGAAGCCCCATTTCACATGGTGACCGATCACCGGATCAACTCCAAAACCATTTTGCTGCTCGGCGGATCAAAAGTGGAACTGATCCTGGGCTTGCAGAATAACCACCGTTCGGAACATGAAGAGCTGATCCCCCAACCGGGTGAAAAGCGAAATAAAGAGGGATATGAGTACGTCGGACTGAATTTAATGTCGGGGCTCTACAGCTTGAAATGGCACTTACCGGCCATGGGGAATTTCTCCACCATCATCGGTTCGCAGGGGATGTATGAAAAGAACACCAACTCGACCAAAGCAAGTACGAGACTGATTCCCGATGCAACCATCATGGACGCCGGTTTTATGGCCGTAACCAAATACAGCATCAACAATTTCAATTTCAGCGCCGGCGGACGTTATGATGCCCGCTCCCTGAAAACCGAAGCCATGCAGGATTCTACCAGTAATTTCTTTGCCATTTCGAGGGTGTACGACAACGTCAGCACATCCTTAGGAGCAGAATACAACCTGAAGAACCGCTTCATCCTTCGTTCAAGTTTTTCAACGGGTTATCGCAGCCCGAACCTCAACGAATTAATGGCCAATGGTGTTAAACTGGAATCGTTACGCTTTGAACAAGGTAACATCAACCTCAATAAAGAGCATAACAATGAAGTGGATCTGAGCCTGACATTAGCCGGAAAATCGCTGAGCTTAACTGTTTCAGGGTTCATCAATCGGATCACGGATTATATTTACCTGACTCCGACCGGAACCTTCGACACCACAAGCAGCACAACGCTGCCGATCGCTCCGGTTTACGAATACCGTCAAAACAACGCCACAATTTTCGGTGGCGAAGGCGGCCTGAGCATTCATCCTTCCGGATTGAAATGGTTCAGTTACGACATAAAAGCAGCAACACTGACCGCCAGGAGGGATTTTGACGATTCATACCTGCCGATGATGCCAACGAATAAAATCTACAACAGCATCACCCTGAGGTTTGATCGGTTCAATAAAATGACCGGTGTTTTTGTACGCGTGGGAACGATTACGGCCTTAAAACAATTTAAAGTAGCTGCCAACGAGTTGAAAACACCCTCTTACACGCTGGTAAACTTCGCTGTAGGTGCCACACTCAATAGCTTTGAAATGAGCCTGTGCGCGAACAACCTACTGGATCGGGCTTACCTGGATAATTTATCCCGGTTCAGGGCATTCGACATCTACAGTCCGGGCAGAAACATCTCCTTCAGCTTGAAAAAATACTTTGGAGATCACCCAAAGAATAAGAAAATATAAATGTTAATTTTTAACCCGTCTTTCTTTCGAGAGACGGGTTTTTTTCTACCTTTATAAGACCAACCCATTTGATCCGATAAAACAAAAAACCATGAACGCCAGAGTTTTATTCATTTATTTTAGTTTAGTTGTCTTAGCTGCCGTTACGGGAATCTATTTCGTGTGGAAACCCATCTTGTGGAGCCTTATTTTATTCGGCCCCATTCTCCTGATCGGCTGGTTCGACATCTTTCAAACCAAACATGCCATCAAACGAAACTTTCCCGTTTTAGGTCATTTCAGGTACATGCTCGAAAAGATTCGTCCGGAGATCATGCAATATTTCGTAGAAACGGATACAGAAGGACGTCCAATTAACAGGCAATTCCGTTCGCTCGTATACCAACGGGCCAAAAAGGTGAATGATACCGTGCCTTTCGGAACGCAAATGGATGTTTATGAGGTCGGCTACGAGTGGATGGACCATTCCATGTATGCCCGGGGGCACAAAGAGATCAATGACAAGCCCCGGGTGATGGTTGGCGGACCCGATTGCAAACAACCTTATCTGGCCAGCCTGTTGAATATTTCTGCCATGAGCTTCGGCTCCCTGAGTAAAAATGCGGTGATGGCTTTAAATAAAGGTGCGAAAAAAGGCCGGTTTGCCCACAATACCGGCGAAGGTGCCATCAGTCCTTACCACTTGAAATACGGTGGAGACCTGATCTGGCAAATCGGAACCGGATACTTCGGCTGCCGGACCGAGGATGGTGATTTCAGCCCGGAAAAGTTCGAAAAAAATGCGAAGCTGGAGCAAGTAAAAATGATCGAAATCAAAATTTCTCAAGGTGCCAAACCCGGACATGGCGGTATTTTACCGGCGGCAAAAAATACGGAAGAGATCGCAAAGATCAGAGGCGTGCAGCCGCATACCGATGTTCATTCACCTCCGAGCCACTCCGCCTTTTCATCGGCCGAAGGACTATTGGATTTCGTTCAATTATTACGGGAAAGATCGGGTGGAAAACCCATCGGATTTAAGTTATGTGTGGGTAAAAAAGAAGAGTTCATTGACATCTGTAAGGCCATGATTACTACCGGTATCAAACCCGATTTTATTACGGTTGACGGTGGTGAAGGAGGAACCGGTGCAGCCCCTATCGAGTTTTCAAATTCCCTGGGCATGCCACTCAAGAACGGTTTGTCATTTGTCTATGACACTCTGGTAGGCTATGACCTGAAAAAGGACATTATTTTGATCGGATCGGGGAAAGTTTTTAGTGCATTCGACATTGCCCGGACCCTCGCTCTGGGTGCCGACATGGTAAACAGTGCACGAGCCATGATGATGGCCGCAGGCTGTATCCAGGCACTCCAGTGTAATTCCAACAAATGCCCGGTAGGTGTGGCCACGCAAGACAAAAAACTAATGAAAGGATTGGATGTGGAAGACAAAGCCCGTAGGGTTACCAACTACCACAACGGAACACTTCACAGTTTCAGTGAGTTGGTCGGAGCCACAGGCATCAACAGCTTGAGTGAGCTGAACCGAAAACACATCAACCGAAGGGTGAGCATGAATCAGGTGTTGAAATACGATGAAATTTTTCCTTACGTGGAAAAAGGAAGTTTACTGAATCAGGGTTAAAGATTCTCTCCTTCGTGTTTTTCGGGTTCTTCGGCAGGCATGACCATGGAAGATTGAAAAGTGTTTTGAGTTGAACCACTCACCTCAACCACCGTACTGTTTTCGCACTTGATGGTTCTCGATTTGAACTTACCCATCAGGTGAAAATCGTGCGTAGCCATTAAGATCGCTTTACCTTTCTGACTGATGTCGAACAACAATTTCATGATCTCCTCAGAGGTTTCGGGATCAAGGTTTCCTGTCGGCTCGTCGGCCAGGATCAGATCCGGCTCATTAAGCAATGCCCGGGCAATCACCACCCGCTGTTGTTCACCACCACTCAATTCGTGAGGAAACTTATACCCTTTCGCTCCTAATCCGACATTGTTCAACACCTCCGTGATGCGTGCTTCGATCTTGTCTTTTTCCTTCCAGCCGGTAGCTTTCAAGACAAAGATCAGGTTGTCGTGCACACTCCGGTCGGTCAGCAATTGAAAATCCTGAAAAACGATGCCCAGCTTTCTTCGCAGGAAAGGAACCTTACGGCGTTTGATGGCTTTCAGATCGAAATCACAAACCGTAGCTTCCCCTTCTTTCAGGGGCAGATCACCATATAAAGTCTTCAACAGACTACTCTTTCCGGAACCGGTCTTACCGATCAGGTAAACAAACTCACCCTGACCGATCTTCAGGTTCACATCCTGCAGAACCAGGTTGTCCTTTTGGAAAATTTTAGCCGATTGAATATCTATGATCATGTTTTATTTTTTTCAGACCTGCCATACTGAGCTGGTCGAAGCATCTTCTAACAAAAGTAACTAAAAACAAACAATATCACTTTTGCATTACAAATGTGACCTAATATTCGGGAGCACCACGCACACCCTATGAAATAATGTAAACATTATCACGTTGAAAACTTGAGGTGAACAAAAAAAGTAAAGGCTTTATCCTTTTTAATTTTAGCCCAATCTAAGTGGATTTTGAAAAACAGCATCGCCATATCAGCATTCTGCATCCTCCTGTCAACCAGTTTATTGGGACAGAAATCCACCATATACACACACGACAATGCCACCTACAACTCGGCGCTGGAGCTGTACGACAAGGAAAAATTCAGTGCCGCTCAGGAACAGTTTGCTCAGGTATTAAAGGCCATTGAGGACAAAAAATCGGAGGTTACCGTCAATGCCATGTACTACCACGCCCTCTGCGGACTCGAACTTTTTAATACCGATGCCGAGAATTTATTGGTGGAATTCATCTACGCTTATCCGGAAAGCCCTAAAGTAAAACTCGCTTATTTCCACCTCGGAAGATATAAATTCCGGGCAAAGAAATACGATGAAGCGCTTGCCTGGTTTGCCAAAATCGACCCCTACGACCTCAGCGAAGAAGAACTGGCTGAATACCATTTCAAGAAAGGCTACAGCTACTTCATGGAAGAAAAATACGATGAGGCTTCCAAGTCGCTCTTCGAAATTAAAGACTCTGACAATCAGTATACTTCGGCCGCCAGGTATTACTACGCCCACATCGCCTACCTGCAAAAAAAATACGAACCTTCATTGCAAAGCTTCTTATCGTTGAGCAACGATGAAAAATTCGGACCGATCGTTCCCTATTACATCACGCAGATTTACTACCTGCAGGAGAAATACGACGAAGTGATCAGCTATGCTCCTGCTTTGCTCGATAGTGCTATAGCCAAACGCGCAGCCGAAATTTCCCTCATCCTGGGTGACGCCTATTACCGGACTAAAAAGTACAAGGAAGCCATTCCTTACCTGGAACGTTTTCACAAAGAGAAAGCCTACCTGGCTACACGCCACGATAATTATCAGTTGGGGTATGCTTACTTTAAAGACGAACAACATCAACCGGCTGTCGAGTGGTTCAAGAAGTCCATCGCCGAAGACGACAGCCTTTCGCAAACGGCACATTACCACCTGGCCGAATGCTACCTGAAACTCGGGGATAAGAAATATGCCAAGAGCTCCTTCCGCATTGCATCGGATCTGGATTTTGACCCGCAGATCAAGGAAGATGCCCTCTTCAGTTTTGCCAAGATCTCCTACGAATTGTCGATGCACCCCTACAATGATGCCATCATAGCTTTTGAGGAATTCATCAACACCTATCCGAAATCAACTAAACTGAATGATGCTTACGAATTTCTCGTAGCCGTTTACTTTACCACCAAGAACTACAAGGCTGCCCTGACCTCATTGGAGAACATCAAGAACATGAACGCCCAATTGGAAGAAGCCTATCAGAAAATTGCTTACTACCGGGGAATCGAACTCTTCAACAACCGAAAATATCCGGATGCCATCTTACACTTCAACAAATCGGATAAATACCCGATCAACCAAAAGGTAAAAGCCGACAACACTTACTGGAGGGCCGAGGCACATTATCGTCTTAACCAGTACGAAGCTTCCATCGCCGAATACAAGAATTACCTGTTTGAACCGGAAGCCATCGCAAGCAACGACGTGAACAAAGCGAACTACGGCATCGGTTATGCTTACTTCAAACTGAAGGAATACCCGAATGCCAACCAATGGTTCCGGAAATATGTACAAAGTTCCGGAAACGAAAAATCCAAAATTCAGAACGATGTACTAAACCGCATCGGCGATTGTTTCTACATTCAAAAAGAATACAAAGCGGCCATCGAGTACTACGACAAAGCAACCATGCTGGGATTGGGCAAGGTTGATTACTCCCTGTACCAGAGTGCCGTTACCAATGGCGTAATCGGGAACCATCAGGAAAAAAATGACCTGCTGGTTACGCTGATCAACCGGAAGGAAAAAACACATTTGCTGGATGATGCCATTTTCGAACTGGGTAAGATCCAGCTGGTGCTCAACAAGAACAGCGAAGCACTGGCGAACTTCCAGTTGCTGATCAAGGACCATCCGAACAGTCCGTACATTGCGGAAGCACTCATCAAAGAAGGGCTCATTTATTACAACCAGAAGAACGACGATCAGGCTCTGCTTTCTTTCAAACGGGTGGTGTTAGAATATCCCAAATCGGAAGAATCGAACGAAGCCATGCAGAAGATCAAAAAGATTTACATCGACAAAGGCCAGCTGGCTGCCTACGAGGAATACCTGACCAGCGTTGGCGGAGCGGATTCTTCGGCACTGGTGATGGATGCCGATTACTTTGAGGTAGCCGAGAACAGCTACATGAGCGGCGACTGCAACAAGGCGGTGAATGACCTGACCAAATACCTGGAGAAATATCCGAAAGGGGAAAAAGTACTGATTGCCCACTTCTACAAAGCCGACTGTGAGTACCGTTCCGGATTTGAGAATGAAGCCCTGATGGATTTCAACTACGTGATCGATCAGCCCAAGAATAAATTTACGGAAACGGCGCTGCTGAAAGCCGGGAAGATCAACCTGAATCTCGGCAGAACGGAAGACGCGCTGAACTGCTACAGCAAACTGGAATACCTGGCCGATGTTCCTGCCAACGTATTCAAGGCACAGGTAGAGCAAATGCGTTTGAATTACCAGTTGGGGAACTATGACGAAACGATCAAATATTGCGAACTCATCATCAACAAAGACATCGACGATGCCAGCCTGATCACCGAATCGCACCTGCTTTACGGGAAAGCCGCTATGGCCAAAGACGACTACAACAAGGCCCTGACCGAATTCACCACGGCTGCCGGTTCCGGTAATGCTTTTGGTGCCGAAGCCAAATACAATATGGCCTACATCCTTTACCTGCGGGGTGAGTACGACCAGTGTGAAACCGAAGTATTCAGCCTGATCAAGAAGTTCTCTTCGTACGATTACTGGATCGGAAAAGCATTGATCCTACTGGCTGACAATTACGTAGCCAAGGAAGACCTGTTCCAGGCCAAAGTAACCCTGAAGAACGTGATCGACAACAGCAAATACCCGGAACTGGTGAATACGGCTTCCGAAAAACTACAGATCATTGAGCAGCAGGAAGCAGCCCAGCGGGTGAGTCCGCCGGAAGAAGATCTGGACGTGAAGCTGTTTAACGTAAAAGACATCAAGCTCTTCCAGGAAGAGGAGCAAGTGGAGGAAGAAATCCTGCCGCAACCGGAACAACCGAATAATAACCCAAACGATAACGAAGAATCGGAAGATGAATAAGCGCCTCTACATAGCATACCTTCTTGTTGCGGCTCCGCTGTTGGGATTAGCGCAATCCGGAAACGTGGATTCCACGACCATCATTTCGGTGGATCCATACGAACCGATCTTAACGGATGCCTTCAAGATCAAGGAAAATCCGAGCATCAAGGATACGAACAAGATCATTCCCGAACTGAAGTACAGCTTCCTGAACAAACAGGTTCCTGTGGCCTATGAATTAGAGACCATCAAACCGGCCAAGATCAAGGGAGAACCGCTGGTTAAACTCTACCGCGGGTATGCCAAAGTAGGATTCGGAACCAACAGCACGCCGCTGGCGGAACTGTATTTCAACGCCAAACGTTCGCGTGACTTCGGCTGGGGATTTGCCGGTAAGCATTTCTCCTCATCGGGCATCAATAAAATTGACTACAGCGGCTACAGCGACAATTCACTGAGCCTGTTCGGGAAACGCTACCTCAAAGAATTCACCCTGTACGCCAAGGCCGGCTACGACCGCTATGTGAACCATTACTATGGTATCCCATCGGACAACCTCGTAGAGATCGGGAACGCTGATGAAATCCGTCAGGATATCGATAAGTTCTCGGCCAATTTCTCGCTCACCCGAAACTTTACGGACACGTCGCAATTCGACTACAACTTTGATGTGGCCTACCGCATGATGAGTGATATTTACGATGCCAGTGAAAATCATGTGGAACTGAACGGTAAGCTGAGCAAGTACCACAAGAAAGAACTGTATCAGATCGGCCTCGAGCTGAACCAGAACAAGCTGGACAACCTGTTGAATCAGGGCAGCACCATGTTCGTAGGCATCAACCCGGAAATCAGCACCAACGCCAAGAACTGGCAGTTTAAAGTCGGCATGGGACTGTATTTGAACTCCTTCAGCGACACCAAATTCCATTTCTACCCCAAAGCTGAATTTAAGTATAATGTGGTGGAGCACATTGTGATCCCTTACGTG
Source organism: Flavobacteriales bacterium (assembly GCA_020435335.1). Taxonomy (GTDB): domain Bacteria; phylum Bacteroidota; class Bacteroidia; order Flavobacteriales_E; family Vicingaceae. The sequence continues at coordinate 67,240 of JAGQZT010000027.1, forward strand.
GGAATTAACGGCGGCCTGCAAGCCAACAACCTGAACAGCTTCTACCTCGACAACCCTTTCATCAATACCACTACACTGGCGATCCAGAACAGCAACCAGAAGTATAATCTTTACGGAGGAATCCGGGGAAGTTTAAGTTCCAAGATCACCTTTAACACCAGCTTCTCCCGTCAGCAGGTTGAAGGCATGCCGCTTTACGTGAAGGAGCTGGGAACCGGATTCGACAACCGCTTTACCGTATTCTATGATACGGTTTCCGTTAACAAACTCACCGCGGAGTTAGCCTATCAAAAATTAGAAAAGTGGAAAGTGTTGTTCGGCGCCAATTACTTCAGCTACAACGCCAAAAATGCGATCGAAGCCTGGCATAAGCCAAGCATCAAAGTCTCCCTGTCGGGAATCTATGACCTGAGCGACAAGATCGTGGTACGTACCGATTTGTTCTATTTCGGCAAGCAGTATGCGCAATCGTTCGAGACCATTGTAAGCAGCAATGTGGTAACCACTACGGAATTTGCCGAAGAACTGAAAGGCGTATTCGATGCCAACATCGGTTTGGAGTATCGGTACACCAAGAAATTGTCGGCCTTCATCAATTTCAACAACATCGCCTCCCAATCTTATGAGCGCTGGCAGGATTATCCGACCCAGAAGTTTCAGGTGCTAGGCGGACTCACCTACTCCTTCTAATAATTGATGGTATAAGCGGTATTGCTAAAGCTCGGGCAATTCAGAAAATGCGAATAGGTGTTGGAGCTTCCGTTTTTAGTCACCGTCCATTTGATCAGGTTATTCTCATTACCTAAAACGATCAGAACTTCATTGGTATCGACCGTCATGCCTTTGTAGGTTCCGCCACCGGCGATCACGATCTTGTCGTTGGCGTCAAACGGACTGGTGTTTTTGATCTGCAGGGTTAAGTTCGCTTCCGGCTGAAGTTTGATCACGGGCGTATTCCCCTGTCCGTTCTTTAAATCGACCTGGGGCGAAGCCAGGTTGTCGAAATAACCGGTTTTGGTAGCACTTACGCGGTAGGTGAAATTTGCATCCGCATCGAAATTGAAATTAAACCCGCCTTCGGGTCCCGACTTAGTCGTTTGCTGAGTGGTTACCGGACAGGTCTGACAATCTTTTTCCTGACGCGTGAGGTACACATCGGCCTTTTCGATGGGATCCAGCGTGGTATCATCCTGAACCAGACCGTTTGCAACGGTCTTGCCACCCTCGTCCTTGCTACACGAGAACAGGACAAACAAAACAATCATATAGAACGGATAAAACTTCACAGCTTGCCTAAGGTACAAAATTTTCCAACAGCTAAACCCACTATTAGACAAACAGTTAGAACGGGCAGACTAACTACCGAGACCGGCCTTATAAACTTCCAAAGCGCGCTTCCTGGCCATGTTGTGATCCACCATCGGAGCAGGATAGCTGCCTGTTCCGACTTCCGGCACCCATTTTTTGATGTATTTCCGATCCGGATCGAAGCGTTCTGTTTGAGCATCGGGATTGAACACCCGGAAATACGGAGCCGCATCACAACCCGTTCCGGCCACCCATTGCCAGTTCCCGTTGTTCAGGGCAAGGTCGTAATCGAGTAATTTTTCGGCGAAATAAGCTTCGCCCCATTTCCAGTCGATGAGCAGGTGCTTACACAGAAAGCTGGCGGTGATCATACGCACCCGGTTGTGCATGAATCCGGTTTGATTGAGCTCCCGCATGCCGGCATCTACGATGGGATAGCCTGTTTGACCATCACACCACCGCCGGAATTCATCCGCATCATTTCGCCAGGCTATCCCATCGTACTTGCGCTTGAAGTTGTGGGCAGCCGCTTCGGGAAAATGCCAGAGGATCTGCATAAAAAATTCGCGCCAGATCAGTTCATTGAGAAAAGTGTCGCCCAACTTCAGCGCTTTGGCGACAGCATCCCGCGTACTGATGGTCCCGAACCGGAGATGCACACTGAGTTTGCTGGTGCTGTCGGATGCCGGCAGGTTTCTCAGGTCGGCATAATTTCCCAGTTCCTTCCAGTTGACTTCCGGTACCGGTATGCTTGACGGTTCAAAACCAAGTTCATTAAGAGACGGGAAAGGGAATTGATGCTGAACGAATTTTTCGGCAGACAAAGAACATTCAAAAGGTTTCACCATACTTTCCCGGAATTGTGTTTTCCACTTTTTGGAGTAAGGCGTGAAAACCGTGTAAGGATTCCCATCGTCTTTCGTGACCTCACCCTGTTCAAAGATCACCTGATCCTTACAGGAGTGGAAGGCGATGTTTTTCGTTGCCAGCAATTGCTCAATGGCCCGGTCGCGTTTGATCGCGTAGGGCTCGTAATCCCGGTTCAGGAAAACCGCCCCGATGTTGTATGCAGCAGTAAGTTCTTCAAATACTTGTTCGGGTGTACCTTTCACAACGAGCAACGATGAACCGTATGCCTTCAGTTGTTCATTCAGCAGTTGCAGCGTTTGGTGAATGTGTGTGATTCGCGCATCTTGCCGGGGGAGTTCATCGATGATGTGCTCATCGAAAATGAATAGCGGCAGAATCGGAACACCGGCACTCAACGCGGCCGAAAGGGCAGCCTGATCATACAGGCGCAGGTCGCGGCGAAACCAAACGATATGCAACTCTTTTGTCATCATTCAAAATTACTATTTTGTTTGTCTTTTGGATTCATGCAACCGGAATCTACTGCCAATTGATCATTCATTTCTGCTTTCTGTTCTCATTTTCCGGCTATCGGTACAATTTATCTTTCCACATCGTTCCATTAAACTACATTTGTTAAAAAGATGTATTTTAACTCCATTAATTATTCATTAACAATCAAACAATTATGGGATTCTTACAAAACATTAAAAACAAACTGGGTATCGGAGGTGTAAAAGTTGAGCTTCAGGTTCCGGCCCAGGTATCAAAAACAGGTGAAACAATAGATGGCGTCGTAAAAATCACATCCAAATCCGAACAGGAAGTAACCGAAATTAAGGTAAAACTCATTGAAGAGTACACAACGGGAAGAGGAGACGACAAAAAAGAAAAAGAATATGAACTGGGTAGTGTGTCTGTTACGGCGGGATTCAAGATCATGCCCGGTGAAACAAAAGCATTTCCGTTTACCCTACCTTTCGATCTCATCAAATCAAACGCCGATGAATTAAAAGAAAAGGGAGGAGCTTTGGGTGCTCTCGGAAAAGCGGCAGCATTCGCTAACAATGAAAAATCGGAATATCACGTTGAGGCGGAAGCAAGTGTAAAAGGTGTGATGCTTTCTCCCTCCGATGAGAAAGAAATTACGTTGAACTAATTACTGATTGTCCAACCGATCATTTTACCTGACCTGTTTATAACTTTTATTCAACCATCTGTACAATGAAAAAAAATTTGATCGGAATTGTGACTTTATTTGCTACATTCGTCACAAATTAAAAAACTATAAAACAAATGAAAAAAACAGCTTACATTTTTGTAATGGCATCTGCACTGAGCTTCGTAGCTTGTGGTGGTGATGCAACAACTGAAGAACACGCAGAAGAAACAACCGAAACAACGGAAGTTACCGAAGAACCGGTTGTTGAGGAAGAGCAAGCTTCTATCGTAGGTGCATGGCAAATGACCGCCATGGACATGGGAATTCCTGTACCTGCCGGAAAAGAAGCAGAATTCGAAGCTTCCATGAAAGAAGCCATCGAAAAAACAAAATATACCTTCAACGAAGATGGATCTTTTGTGATCAACTCCATGATCGGTGAGCAAAAAGGTACTTACACTGTAGAAGGCAACATGCTGAACTCCAGCATGGACGGTAAAGAAGAAAGCATCGAGATCGGTGAACTGACTGCCGACAAACTGGTGTTGCTGATCAAAGCCGAAGGCATGAACGGCAGCATGACTTTCAAAAAGTAAGCAACCGCACCAATCATTTATAGGTTATACAAAAAGCTCTCGAGAAATCGGGGGCTTTTTTTATCATAATCATTTATATTTGAAGCTATCCGTTACCAAATACCCAACGCCCTCGCATGGTTAATTTCATTTCAAATCGACTTTTTTCACTCCCAAAACAGCACCTCCTTGTATTGCAATTTGTTGTTTTTACTCTCCTTAGTTCCGGTTCTACTTCTTGTGAATTCACCGACTCAGAGACTGAATCCATGTTGGTTCACCGTAACCATTTTGCACTGGAGTTACTTGATAGAGATTTGATCACTCCTGAAAAACACAAAACCCTATTGGCCGACATCAGCCAAAATAAATTGAATTCCGTTCTTGACTTCCTTCCCTATTGCAAACAAGCTACGGTCATTGATATTAAAAAAATAGAAGATTCCACCAACAAGGATGCGGAGCTGGTAGAAGAGATCCTAAAGCAAATTTCCTCAATCGATACGAATCTCCGTTTCACCAATTTCCAGGGGTCTTTCGGTGAAGATTACGGTTACGGCTGCATGGAAGGATTTAGCATTGAACATCAGAACAAAAAATATTATGGATGCCCGATAACTGCCGATGAAATTCCCTATACATTGAACTCATTGCTGGCAGACCATCATACTGAATACCGAATTGTTGTCGTCTACAATGAATTTTCGCCCCGGGACACCGTTGACCTGAATGAAGACTACCGGAAATTCGGGGTTATCCTGATGAAAGAAGAGCAACTAAAGGGCTTGTATTATTGCAGCCAGGAAACGAAGGTTTTTTCAGCCCTTTCTTTCCCGGCCATACAACAGGTTTATGACGCCCCGCTTCCCGACTCCACCTGGTATGCTTATGCTGTTCCTCCGGGGAATAACTATTTCAATTTAAAAGAGGCACTCAAGAACCCGGAAGACGTGGAAAATCTCTACCTGCAGGGAAATGAAATTCCGTTGACCGAGCTGGGCCCTGAAATCCAACAATTTGATAACCTGCGCACCTTACACCTGGCAAACAATCAACTCACTACCCTGCCACCTGAAATAGGCTCTTTAACGCAGTTACGGAAAATCGATTTATCCGGCAACAAGATTTCCGGGCTTCCGAAACAAATGGCCAACCTGGTTAACCTCGAAGAACTGAATTTAAGTGGCAACGGCTTATATGTGCTGCCTCCGGAAATTTTTTCATTGACCAACCTGAAAGATCTGGACCTGAACCATAACAAACTGGAGTCCATGCCATCCGAACTCGGCTCACTGACTGATCTTCGTGTTTTGAATTTGTGGCACAATAAACTGACCACGTTGCCCCGAACCGTAAAAAATCTCCAGAAGTTACACTACATCAATCTCGACCACAACAAAATATACCGCTTACCGGTTGAGTTCTATGCGTTAAAAAGCTTAAAACGGGCTATACTTTCGGACAATGACATCCATCACATAGATCCGGCCATCAATCAACTAAGTAACTTACAAGACCTGATCCTGAGGGATAACCACATCGAACAACTGCCGGAAGAAATCGGCGATTTGCATCTCCTAATCCATCTGGATGTGGGGAAGAACCACCTCTCTTCGCTTCCGGTAAACATCAATAAGCTTACCCGGTTAAAATACCTTTCGTATGAACCCAACCCCTATTTAATCCCTGAAGAACGGGAAAGGACCGAGACCTGGATCAAAAAACAAGAGGAACGGTTGTACTGGTGCCGGGAATTGATCTTGAAGAATTGATCAACTATTTATCGGTGCTTCGGTTTGGGGGAGTATTACATCACCTAACAAAAAAGCCGAGGAAAACCTCGGCTTTTTTTGTTGCCCGACTAGGGCTCCCCGCATTCTCATGCGGGATAAACCTCTCGCCCGTACTGGACATAAAAAAATCCCCAACTCTCGTTGAGGATTTTTGTTGCCCGACTAGGGCTCGAACCTAGACTCTTCTGAACCAAAATCAGACGTGTTGCCAGTTACACCATCGGGCATTATCGTGCTTATCGCAGATAAGGACGGCAAATGTAGTAAAACAATTTTTTTCTCCAAAACAATTTTTAACATCAATTAACATCCATTCACAATATTTCGTACAGAAATTACTATTTTCGTAGTCTATAAATAAGAAGTACTATGGATTACAAAAAACTGAATAACATCATCGGCTGGATCGTTTGGGCCATCGCAACGGTAACCTACGTAGCCACCGCAGAAGCTACCGCCAGTTTCTGGGATTGCGGCGAGTTCATTTCCACCGCCTACAACCTGGAAGTCGGCCACCCGCCGGGAGCTCCCCTGTTCATGTTGTTCGGTAAGTTTTTTACCATGTTCACCTCCCCCGAATCCGCTGCCTACGCCATCAACATCCTCTCGGCCCTCAGCAGCTCCTTCACCATCCTCTTCTTATTCTGGACCAGCACACACATCCTTCGTAAATTAGCCCTGAAAACAGGCGAACTCGGAAAGAGTAAAATCGTAGCCGTACTCGGTGGTGGTGCCGTAGGTGCCCTCGCCTATACCTTCTCCGATTCGTTCTGGTTCTCCGCCGTGGAAGGGGAGGTTTACGCCATGTCATCCCTCTTTACCGCCCTCGTATTCTGGGCCATCCTGAAATGGGAAGACGTCGCCACCGAAAAACACAGCGTTCGCTGGATCGTGTTCATCGCTTACCTCATGGGCCTCTCCATCGGAGTCCACTTGCTGAACTTACTCGCCATCCCGGCCATCGTGTTCCTGTATTACTTTAAAACCCGCGATCTGAACTTAAAAGATTTTGCGAAAGCCACCGGTCTTTCGGTACTCTTCCTCGGCATCGTGCAATTCGGCATCATCCCGGGAACGGTTAAACTGGGCGCCATGTTTGAGCTGTTCTTCGTAAACTCCATGGGCATGCCCTTCAACTCCGGACTGATCGTTTACATCATCATCCTGCTGGCTTTAATCGCCTTTGGCCTGTACTATACGCAAAAGAAAGGCAAAGTGATGTGGAATACCGCCATCCTGAGTGTGATGGTGATCCTGATCGGATACTCCACCTACACCGTGATCATGGTACGCTCCATGGCCAATCCGCCTATGGATGAAAACAACCCTGAAAACGCATTCAGCTTACTTTCCTACCTGAATCGGGAACAGTATGGCTCCGCTCCATTCCTTTCGGGACAGTATTTTAACACCCCTCTCGACGCCAAAGAGCCTTACGTAGAAGGTGATCCGGTTTACTATCAGGATAAATCCAGCGGTAAATACGTACACATCAACAAAGGCGACAAGAACAAACCGAACTACGACGAAGCTACTTCCGGATTCTTACCCCGTATGTGGAGCTCTCAGGGTAACCACGTGAGAGACTATAAAATGTGGAGCAACTACAAAGGCCGTAACAAACGGGCTTCCAACGGTGAAACCATCAAAGTGCCGACCTTCGGAGAAAACTTTACCTTCCTGCTAAGGTACCAATGGGGACACCTCTACTGGCGCTATTTCATGTGGAACTTTGTGGGCCGTCAGAACGACGTGCAGAAAATGACACCGAACGATATCGATAAAGGAAACTGGATCAGCGGTATCGGAGCCATCGACAGCATCCGCCTGGGTGATCAGGATGAACTTCCGAAAAGCATCACCGAAAACCAGGGACACAACAAATACTACTTCCTGCCATTCTTATTCGGCCTCATCGGATTATTTTATCAATTCCGTAAAGATCCGAAAGACCTGCTGGTACTCGCCCTGCTGTTCTTCTTTACCGGAATGGCCATTAACTTCTACACCAACCCACCCTCTCCTCAACCGAGAGAACGGGATTATGCTTACGTAGGCTCCTTCTACGTCTTCGCCATCTGGATCGCCGTAGGTGTTTACGCCCTCTTCGAGGTCCTGAGAAAGAAATTACCTGAACACATCAGCGCCGCTGCCGTAACCATCGCTTCGTTACTGGCCGTACCGGCTTTAATGGCCAGCCAGAACTACGACGACCACGACCGTGGCCGTGTATATACCGCTGCCGATTTTGCTAAAAACTACCTGAACTCCTGCGCACCGAACGCCATCCTGTTTACCAATGGGGATAATGATACCTTCCCGCTCTGGTACGCCCAGGAAGTCCTGCACTACCGAACCGACATCCGGATCGTGAACCTGAGCCTGCTCAACACCGACTGGTACATCGAGCAAATGCGCAGGAAAGCCTACGATGCCGACGGTATTCCGCAGATATTGCCGGAGAGCAAGATCCGCCAGGGAACGAACGACTACGTGCCGATCTATGAAAGACCGGGTGTAACAGGCTTCCGCGATGTGGATGAGATCATTGCCTTCGTTGCCGACGATACCCCGAAATCCAAAGTAGCCATCGGACAAGGGAAACAAGTGGACTACATCCCGACAAAGAACTTTAAAGTGACTGTCGACAAAGAAAAAGTACTGGCCAACGGAACGGTTACGAAAGACCGCGCCGACCGGATCGTTGATAACGTGGAGTGGAAGATCAACCGAAACTACATCATGAAAAATGACCTGATCATCCTCGACATCCTGGCCGCAAACGATTGGGAAAGACCGGTATATTTTGCCATCACCACTGGAAACGACAGCTACCTCGGATTAACCGACTATTTCCAACTGGAAGGGCTTACCTACCGATTGGTACCTTACAAAGCTCAAAGCTTCGACGGTCAAACCGGTGAGGTGCAAACAGACATCATGTACGATAACCTGATGAATAAATTCAGATGGGGCGGTATGGATACCGACGACATCTACATGAATGAAAACAACCGAAGAATGTGCATGAACTTCCGAAACAATTTTGCCCGTTTGGCTTCCGAATTCATTCGCCTGGGTGACAACAAAAAAGCAGAAGAGGTACTGGATGAGTGTATTGCGAAAATCCCGGAAAAGAACGTTCCTTACAACTACTTCATGTTATCCGTAGCTGAGAACTATTACAAGATTCAGGCTTACGACAAAGGAAATGCCATTGTAAAAAGCCTGGTAGATACGTACGAAGACGACCTGGAATACTACATGTCGCTGAACGGAAAGTACAAAGACATGCTGAAAGAAGATCGTGAACGTGCGAAATACATCCTGCAGCAAATGATCCTGATGACCAACGAACGCTATAAGGATTCTGGAATGAATAAGGATATGGAACAACGTTATCAGAGTATTAACAGCTTATTGATGAAGCCTTAAGGACACGAAAGGGAGAACGATGAAGAAAATTATCAGAAGTATTTTAAGAGGATTAGGGTTGTATGCTTTTGCCCTGGATGTAGAGAATAAACTGATCACCATGTTCAAGAAAGGTGAACGAAAGGCATTTTACGGCCAGTTCATTCAAAAAGGGGATCTGGTCTTTGATGTGGGAGCCAACAAAGGGAACCGTACGGTGATCTTTCTGGACCTCGGTGCCAAAGTGGTAGCCGTGGAACCACAAAAGGAATGTTACGAACACCTGACCAAACGTTTCGGCAACAAAATCGAACTCGTTAAATTGGGATTGGGTGAAGCGGAAAGCACCGCTACCATGTACGTGTCCGGATCGACACTGATCTCTTCATTTTCGAAAGACCATGTGGACATGATGCAGGAAGACCGTTTTAAAGGTGCCGCCTGGGGCAAGACCATCGAAGTGAAGATGACGACCATGGACAAGCTCATTGAGCAGCATGGCGTTCCGGCATTCTGCAAAGTGGATGTGGAAGGTTATGAATACGATGTATTGAAAGGACTATCTCAACCTGTCGGTGCGATGTCGCTCGAATACATTGTTCCCGAAAATACACAGGTACTGGTAAACTGCCTGGAACATCTGAATAAGCTGGGTCAGATCGAATGCAATTTCTCGTATGGCGAATCCATGAAGTTCAACTTGCCTACGTGGAAAACCGGACCGGAGATGATCGCCTACGTGCAATCGCAGGAATTCACCGACACCTCGTATGGTGATGTGTATGTGAGGTTTGTGAAGTAAAAATCCAAACTACAACCCACAAATCTCAAACGGATGATTATTCATTTAATCCGTTCGTTTAACCACTCCGCTCGAGTTGTATCGCCAATAGTGATAAGATAATTATAAAGCCAAGCATTTTGTTTATCATCATTAAAATCATGAGTGAACCGGATAAACTCACGATCAGCTTCACCACAATGTTCGAAATCAATAAGACATGAACCAGCATAGGCAGCGGTTAATCCTAATCGAGCCTGGATGTTCTTCGGACTCATTTCCGCAGCAAGTTTAAACTGAAATAACGCATTTTTATAATGATGCTTATTTAACCACATAAACCCGTCATTGATGTAAAAATCGAATTTTTCTCGCTTTTCCTGATAGGCTTGTTCCTCTTGAAATGTAGGTTTTTTGGGAGACGGTGATGGAATAAAAACGTAGGCCGCTACGAGTACCGCAAATACGGCAATAAAGAGCGAAACCACCATACGAATCCTGTCCTTTCTTATGCGTTCATGAGCTGCAGCTTTTAGTGCTGCTTTAATTTCGGGAGATAACGGCCCTTTATCTTCAAGCTGTTTGCCTTTTAATAGGTTCGCATTTTCCAGTACCTTCCGCTGTTCTTTTAAAATAGTAAAAGTAGATTTCCTCCTTAAGAGCTTTTTATTGTTCTTAAGCGAATCCAACATGGCTTTTATTGTTCCGCCGGCACCGTACACATTACTAATTTAACAAATTCTAAAGAACTATTCTCATAAAAAAAGGAGCCCGAAGGCTCCTCCCGTTCCTGAAACTAAACCTTATTTCAAAAACAATTTCCTGACGGTAAAGCTCTGATCTTCATAGATCACCTTCACCAGGTATAGGCCTTGTTCACGACCATTCAGATCGATGATCCGGGTATTTCCGTTTTGGATTTGATGTGCCGGAATGGTTTGTCCGACAGCATTGTACACTTCCACCCGGTCGATGGCATGATCCGCCTGAATCATAAACTTCCCGGAAGTCGGGTTGGGAGCCATCAGCACGTGATGTTGTTCTGTTGGCGCCACACCACTGGTAATGTCTTTGATCACCACGGAATCCAGTTGCTGGTTAAAATCACGGTCGTTCTCGAAAACATCGATAATCTTAGCTTCGATGAAATCCACGATCAAACTACCATAAGTGGTGGCTTTACCGGATAAATTATCGATCGTAATGACGTTCAGGGTCAGCAACTCACCAAACCCGTTGCTCACCATTTGTCCGTCGGTCCGCACCAGTCCGATATCAATCTGTCCGTTGTCGTAGAAGTTCGTATCCAGGGTGATCATATCCACGCCTTCCGTTCCCAACCAGGAATTGGAATAGTCTACGGTGATACCGGCTACCGAATCGATCCTGGACGGGTCGTACGATAAGCGCAACACCACACCGTAAACACTGTCGGCAGGAACGGATGGGGTTCCCAGCATGATCGGAATGGAGAGTGGTGCGCTGGTTCCGATCGTATCGGGTGTTATATTTACATACAGATCGGGATCGTTGGCACCGGCCTGATGGATACCACCCGACTTTTGATGAGTCAGGTTGTAATTCAGTAAAATGGCTGTGGTATCGTTGGCATCGATCGTTCCGTCGCCATTACAATCCACATGCTTGATATCGTCACCGGAAAGTTGCTTAGGCCCCCAGTTCTGCGCCCATTGCCCTTCCCAGTTCAGTGTAGCTCCCGGACGGGTTGTTCCGGTATTTCCGAAATATACACCGATCGGTAGTACATCATAAATATCAGCAATCAGATCAGAGTTGGCATCACCCGGCCACACGCAGTAGGATGTGGAGACTATTACAGCGTACGACTGAATATTCCGGATCTGACAAACCTCTTCTTCCACATTGATGTAAATCACATAGTCTTTATCCGGTTGAAGTCCGAGCAGTTCCCATTTCAGGTTGTTCGTATCGTTTAGTAAATAAGAATGTTCATTAAAAGGTGCTACTGTTGCGTTGGAGAAGTAAGGTAATCCACTCACGCCAGGCGCGAAAGGGTATAAAATTCGGGTTGTAATGGAATCCGTCGGATCCTGGGAATAGATGTCGATGTTCAACGTATCTACGGTACATAATTCGTAAGGACTCAGATTCAGGTTAGTGATGCTTGGCAATTGGTTGGAACCGACATACACATTGGTGATGAAATCACGATACATGGAAGAAAGCAGCTGACCATCCCTGAACTCATCCACGCGTACAGCAAGAATGAACTGGCCTACCGTTGGTGTAAAGGAAGAAATAATCCCGGTTTGCGGGTCAATTGTGGTTGATCCTCCACCAAAAGGCTGAGCAGCCGAATAACCGGCCTGATAAGGCATGGCAGCCGTGTTGGATTCCCGGGCTGCAACAAGTGAATAATACAGGGAATCACCATCGGCATCATAGGCTCCCGAATTGATCAGATTCGCTCCGTTTACCGGAACCAGCCAACGGGGGTTATCCGCAAAGTAAGGCGATTTATTATTAAGGTAAACGGTATTATTAAAAGTGGTTTCCACGTAGAAATTATGTGTATTGGGCGACACGATATTGACTGCGGCAGCGTTCCGGCAGCAAACCGAATAACTCAACCGCCAGTCGGGACAAGGAGTAAAATTTGACACATTAGCCTCATAAACATACTTGGTTTGCCCATTTAAGGTTCCTCCATTACAAGCCAGAAGATTGGTATCGCATACCTGGCTGGCATCTTCCCGGTAGCTTAACGCCAGGGTATCGAATCGGGATACCGAACAACTGGTTGAGGAAGTATTAAAATAAATGGTATCGGGCAAATTGGACGAACAATCTACATACAGCACCAATTTAATTTTATAGGTCGACCCCGAAACCCATTCGTAAGAAAATTCACCTCCATTGTTGTGGGAAGCACGTGCCGTAAATCCGAAGAGCAGGGCCAGGAGACTGATGATAACAACTTTTTTCATAATGCACTTTTTAATTTAGATACTTTTTGATGTTACAAAGATTCAACATCGGAGTCAAGCCGGAAAATACAATATTATCTATTTATCGGATTATTTTTATATCAATTAATTTTTTTATATTTGATTTTCAATGCCTTAAACAATAATTTTATCGGAATGTATTCTTCCAAACTCATCCATATCCTGCGCACTTTCAGCTCCAAAGAACTGAAAGATTTCGAGTTATACATCCGGTCGCCACTTTTTAACAGGAACAAGAGCGTTCTAAATTTACTAAGTATTTTAAAAAAACATCATCCCGAACTGACGGACAATTCACTAAGCTACGAAAATACGGCTCATAAACTGTTCGGATCTGCCGACATCCGGAAGTTACGATATGTCATGACCGACCTCACCAAACTGGCCGAACAATTCATGGCCCTTCTCATTCACCTCAAAGCTCCCGAAAAAAACCGATTACAAGCTTATCAGGAACGCAGCCTCGACAAATTTTTTCAGCAAGAGCTGAAAAAACAGGAAGAGCTCCTGACGGTTTCGCCCATCAGAGACGATTCCCATTATCAATTCATGCAGGAACTGAACGAGCTGTCTTTCAAATTTACCCTGGAACACGACAACCGCAACATCGATACAACGTTACAGAGCCTGGTGGATCACCTCGACCTGTATTACCTTACCCGGAAACTAAAATATTCCGCAGAAATCATCAACCGGATGAACATCCTGAATGTCCAATACGACATCAAACTCCTGGAAAACCTACTGGAATTCCTGCACGAACACCCTTTTGATGACGCCCCGCAAATTCTGGTTTACCAACAAATTCTGAAAACGCTTCAGCAGCCCGAAAAACGTTCAAACTACGAGCATTTAAAGGTTCTTATCACCACACACCTGACCGCCTTTAACCGGGACGATCAATACGACCTCTTCGGCTACCTTCAGAATTATTGCATCAAACAAATCAATTCCGGAAACATCGATTACCTGAATGAACTCTTCGACAATTACAACACCATGATCGAACGGGAAGTAGTTATTAAAAATGGCACGATCGCTCAATTCGATTTCAAGAACATGGTTACCGTAGCCCTCCGGGTGGAGCAATACGAATGGACAGCCAAATTCATCGACAACTACCAACACCATTTGCCCGAAGAGCAACGCATCAATGCCGTGACGTACAACAAGGCCCGGCTTTACTTTTACAGACAACAATACCGGAATTGTTTGAAAGAACTGCTCACCGTCGAATTCACCGACATCTTTTACAGCCTGGATTCGCGGGCCTTACTACTGAAAAGTTATTATGAACTGGAAGATTTCGAATCTGCGCTGAGCCTCATCAATGCCTTTAAGATTTACCTGAAAAGAGATAAAAAGGTTTCCGGTTACCAAAAAGACACTTACCTCAATTTCCTGAAGATCGTAAATCAGCTCACCCGTTATAAACTGGGCTACCTCAAATCCGGTTTACCGGTCGAAAAAATGATCAAAAACACCAAACAAGTGGCCGATCTGACATGGATCAATCAGAAATTTCGGGAGCTGAACCTGCCCGACGCTCAAATTGAATGAAGAATGTAGTCCCTTCCTGCTCTTTCGTTTCGAACCAGATCTTACCGTTGGCCTGCTCCACAATATTCTTCACCATGGCCAACCCCAGCCCCATTCCGGTAGATTTCGTTGTAAAATTGGGAACAAAAATCTTGTCTTTTTTGTCGTCCGGAATTCCCATACCATTGTCTTGCACCTGCAACAACACACCGGAATCATTAACCCCGACCGTGATCTCAATTTTACCGTCCCGGTCCTCCGGTATCGCCTGAATGGCATTTTTAATGAGATTTGTAAACACACGCGACACCTGATCCTTATCCGCCACAATGGTTGTATCCCCCCGGCTGTTATCCCTGAGCTGAAACGCTACCCCTTCTTCTTTGTAAAGATCGATGGCCGTCTCCAGCAAAGGAATTAAATCTACCACCTGCTCATTGGCCTTCGGCATCTTGGCAAAGTTGGAGAACTCATTGGCAATTTTAGTGAGTGTATCGATCTGCTCAATAAGAGTTTTCGAAGTCCGGTCGATCCGCTCAGCCAGATCTTCGGTATTGTCGTTGGCCAGTCGTTGCAGCTGTTGAATGCTTAATTTCATCGGCGTAAGCGGATTCTTGATCTCGTGAGCTACCTGCTTGGCCATTTCACGCCAGGCACTCTCCCGCTCGGATTGAACCAGCAATTGCGCACTTTTCTCCAGTTCCATCACTTTCTTGTTGTACTCGATCACCAGTGCGCCAATCTCGTCATTCGATTGCCACTCAAGCAAATCGTAGGATTTACCCAATTGCAACGCACTGATCTTGTCCTTGATGAGACGAACCGGCTCCGAAATGTAATTGGCAAAGAATACGGCAATGATGGCCGTAATCAGAAACAACAACCCATACACATTAACCAGAGCCGTGTAGAATGACGACAACTCATTATCCAATTCATCCTGCTTGGCAAAATACGGCAGGTTCATATAAGCCAGAATCTCATTCCTGTCGTTTCGGAAGGGGACATAAGTAGACAAATAATTAAGCGATCCGATGCGTTCGTTTTGGGTAAAATGAGTCTTCTTCAGGGAGTGGATCGCATTGAACGCTTCAGCATCCATCTGGGTCCCTGTCATCCCCCGGTCAAACACTTCCGGCCTGGAAGAAGCGAGCAACCTCCCTTCTTTCGAATATAAATTAATATCCGTATAGAATACATTGGAAAACTTGATCAGGTAATACGTCAGTTCGTCGTACATCTTAGGCTCCAGCTTATTCCGGTCGCCCAGCTTGTCTTCCAGCTCAATAAGCACCGATTGAACCTTCTCGGCAAGCAATGCATTGTTCTTCTCGGCATTCTGTTTCTTAATGTAGTAAGTCGTAGCCCAACCAAAAAGGATAAAGGACAGGAAGATGGACACAATGATGAAGATCTGGATTTTCGTGCTGAAATCGGTCATGGCCAGTTGCCAGTTGAAAGGTGATATCTTCAGAAAATAACCGACTAGCAGGATCAATAAACTGCTGATGATAAAGAAATACGAAAAGGTGGTGATGTAATTGAACATCGTTTTTTGAGGGGAGCTCAGAATGATCGTTGTGAACTTATCACTTTGGTAAATAACATGATAGGCCTTGCCGAATGTGGTGGTGCAAAAACCATCGCCATCAAATTTATACTGATTTCCCAACTCCACACTGTAATTGAATTTACCCAGGTTGTCCACCAGTTTCCCGTTCCGGTATTTGGCATAAGAATACTGGTTGGTATTGATTTGGGAGATCACATTCTTTTTATCGAGTAAAAGCTCCGGATACCCTTTGGCTTTCGAAAACAATTTGGGAAATAATTCTATAAAAAGGTAATAATCAAACTCTCCTCCTGCCTTCACTTTTATTTTTGCCAGGTAACTGCTGATGCCTTCTCCCGAATAAAGAAAATTAAGTGTTTTATTCACCCCAAAAGGGTTCCCCGA
>JAGQZT010000003.1 GCA_020435335.1 Flavobacteriales bacterium
CCTTTACGATGTCTTTTGTGCGTTCTTCCACCACTTTTTCAAGTTGCCGTTTCGATTTTTCTAAGCGGTAGGTTGCGACTTTAATGATGATGAACACGAAGATCAGGAACAAAAACACATAAAATACATATGCCCAGGTTTCCCGGTACCAGGGGGGTAGGATCACAAAAGTAAACTGATCTTCCTGGCTGATCTGGTTGTAAATGTTCTTGGCCCGTACCCGGAACACATATTTCCCTTCATGCAGGTAGTTGTATTCTTTGGTGCTCATGGTAGTCCATTCCGACCAGGCCTCATCCTGTCCTTCCAGAAAATACTGATACTGATTGGCCTTTTCATTGCCGTAGCTGGCGGCTGAAAATGTAAATGAAGTAGCGTTGTTTTTGAATGAGAACTGGTAGTCCTCAAATTCATGGGTCTCGTTGTTGCCGTATTTTACGACAGAATCCGAGCTGAAAATTACCTTCCGGATGTTTACACGGTAATCCTTGCGGGAGTTGTTGTCCTTGTTGAGGTCGTAGCGGACAATCCCCTCACCGCCATGGAACCAGACGATACCATTGTCTTCCACGTAAGGAGAATTGATGTGGCTTACCTTTTCATTGATGCGGGTAAAGGGATCGTCTTTGATCGTATAAGTGCCATCGGGAGATTTGAGCGCTAAAAATTGTCCGGATAATTTATTGAAATGGTAATGAATCCACAGGTTTCCGTTTTGATCCTGTTGCAACCTTCTGATGGTAAAATCTTCCGGCATGTTCAGGATGTTGAACGGGTTCTTTAAAGTCAGCTTGCCATCATCTTCGGCTCGTAACAATCCCTGACTTGAGGTCATGTAAAGTTCATCACCGATTCGGATGATCTCTTCCGTAGATAGCTTTTCGCCATATTCGATCTTCTCATAAGTAAGCGGAAAACCTTGTGATTCATCAAAAGAAGTTTGATTGATGCGTAAGGCATAATCGAACGCCGTAGCTACCCACAGGTTCCCTTTCCGGTCTTCACCCAATTGGTGGCATTCCACCTCGAGGTCGCGGAATTGATGAATCACGTTAATCTCACCCTGTTCGTTGAGTTTGGCCAGCGCAATACCGTTTTTAAGAGCCAGATAGATCAAAGAGGGGTTTTGATTACTTCGAAGTACATTGAATACCGCATTGGAATTAAAGCTGGCAATCCGGGATAGTTTGTTGTCGATGATCTCGTAGAATCCGTGGCTGCCACCAACGAGCAGGTGGTTCTCTACGATCAGGAAATCCCAGAATTGATCGTCGGCATTGTCAAGTTGTTTGAACTTTTTTTGCGGATCGATTTCCCTTTTGTCGAGGAAAAAGAGCCCATTTCCCGTTGCAACGTAGAGGGTTCCGTTGTGGCGAACCACATCCCGGGTAAAACCGGACACACCATTTTCATCGTTGAAATAAGTGAGCGGTAAATTCAGATCGATGAAGGAGATGCCGACAGCAGTTCCTGCCCAGATGCCGCCGAAGTTATCCTTGAAGACATACTTCACGTTATTGTTTTGCAACCCGTTTTGTTGATTGATGTGTGCCACCAGTTTCCCGGACTTTTGGATCACGTAAATACCGTTTTTTAAAGTGGCCAGCACAAAATCCCCGGTTTCGGACATGGTACCGCTATACATTTTATCGTCTTTCAGCTGCTCGTTCACATCATTCTCAAATAACACGGTTTCACCGGTTACGGTATTCAGCTTTTCCAGGCCGGATTTTCTTGTCGCAACAATGATGTGATCTTTGTCGAACGGTAAGATACAATAGATCGATTCTCCCTGAAAATGCATCCCTCCCGGAACCGGAACGAACCGGTCGTTTTCAAACACATGCAAACCACGGTTACTCAGAACCAAAAACAACTGATCGTTAACATAGTAACCGAGGTGTGCCGTTATATCGTCGTATTCGTACGTGAACAATTGATCATTGTGCCAGCGGTAAATGCGTTTAAAGGTGAGGAAGAACACCCCGTCTTTGGTGGCATAAACATTCCAGACATCGGCAAAATCCTGGTATTTTTCTTCCAGCTGCCGACTCAAAGAAACGTAAACAGGACTATTCAGCGAATCACGTCCGATGTACCCGAATTCGGTTTTTGCACCGATGTACACGACGCCATTTTCATCCACATCCATCGAGCGGACCGTCGTTTGATTATCGACCACGACGGTTTGCCAGTTGGTTCCGTCGTATTGAATCACTCCTTCGGCAACGCCGAAATACATCAGGCCCTTGTGATCCTGTGTGATCTCCCAGATGGTCGCGGAAGAATTGTATTCCTTCGGGGTGTAATTGTGAATGTATGGATTACCCAATTCATTCTGACTGAACAATACGGGAAGGGCGGAAAATAGGAAGTTTAAAAATATAAAGGATCGAAGTTTCATAGCCGCTGCTAATTTACCATTTCAAATCCTGAATAAAGGGCTATTTTTTTATATTTTTACTGACCATAAATGAAAGCCATGGAAGATAAATTTGACATTTTAGACAAGAAAATCGCTGAAGCACAGCTTGGAGGAGGAGAGAAAAGGATAGCCAGCCAGCACGAAAAAGGAAAACTAACAGCCCGTGAACGCATCCATTTCCTGATGGACGAAGGTTCTTTTCAGGAAATCGGTATGTTGGTTACTCACCGTTCGACCAATTTCGGACTCGATCAACAACAATTTTTAGGAGACGGGGTGATTACCGGGTACGGGAATGTTAATGGCAGGCTAACTTACGTATTTGCTCAGGATTTTACCGTACTGGGTGGCTCTCTGGCGGAAGCGCATGCTGAAAAGATTTGTAAGATCATGGACATGGCCATGAAAAACGGAGCTCCGGTTATCGGACTGAATGATTCCGGCGGTGCCCGGATCCAGGAAGGTGTTGTGAGTTTGGGTGGTTATGCCGATATTTTTTACAGAAATACCCTGGCGAGTGGGGTGATCCCTCAACTTTCAGCCATCATGGGCCCTTGTGCCGGCGGGGCTGTTTATTCCCCGGCCTTAACCGATTTCATCATGATGGTGGAGAACACGTCCTACATGTTCGTAACCGGACCGAACGTGGTCAAAACGGTTACCCACGAAGAAGTAAGTTCCGAAGATCTGGGAGGTGCCTCGGCGCATTCCACCAAATCCGGTGTAACACATTTAACCTATGCCAATGAAATCGAGTGCATCAACGGGATCAAGCAAATGCTTTCCTACATGCCTCAGAATTGTGAGGAAGATGCACCTTTCGTTCCTTACGAAGGAGGTGACGAATCCCGCAAACAACTGAGTACCATTGTTCCTGATAATGCGAACCAGCCTTACGACATCAAGGAAGTGATTGAAGCCACCATCGACGAAGGGAGTTTCTATGAGATCCATAAAGATTTTGCAGAGAACATCGTAGTCGGTTTTGCCCGTTTAGCGGGAAGGTCTATTGGCGTAGTGGCCAATCAGCCCGCTTTCTTAGCAGGTGTTCTGGACATCAAATCATCCCAAAAAGGAGCCCGTTTCGTGCGTTTCTGTGATGCGTTCAACATTCCGTTGCTGGTATTCGAAGACGTTCCGGGATTCTTGCCGGGAACCGATCAGGAGTGGAATGCAATCATCACCAACGGAGCCAAGTTGTTGTATGCATTCAGCGAAGCAACCGTGCCGCGGATTACGGTGATTACCCGTAAGGCTTACGGAGGAGCTTACGACGTGATGAATTCCAAACACATTGGTGCCGATATGAACTTTGCCTGGCCAAGTGCCGAGATTGCCGTGATGGGAGCCAAGGGTGCTGCCGAGATCATCTTTAAGCGTGAGATAGCCGAAGCCGCCGATTCCGAAGCCAAGTGGAAAGAAAAAGAAGCGGAATATGCCGAAATGTTTGCCAACCCGTACAACGCAGCTGCCAGAGGCTATGTGGATGAGGTAATCAAACCCGAGCAAACCCGCGAGAAACTGATCGCAGCCTTCAACATGCTGGAAAACAAGGTGGATACTTTACCGAAGAAAAAGCACGGAAATATTCCATTGTAAAAAACAGCCTCTGAAAAGAGGCTGCTCTACCTATCCATATTAACTACTGAGGCAAGGAGCCGGTTAATACAAAAGCGGTCAGAAAACTAAACACAAATAACGTTAGGGTTGTGATCAGTAATTTCTCCGTGAAAGAGATGTTTTTTTCTCTTTGATACAGGGATTTATAGACGAGACTTACAACTTTTTTCATACTAACAGGTTATCATAACAACCGTACATCGGTTTCTCAGTTCCAGTAAATGAAACAGCCTTCGCGCATCTAAGGTGACAAAAACCGTCCGGTCGGATTCAATTATTATACTGGGATTGTCCTCGTGTTTATAGAACGCTTTGCAGGTTTTATAAACACTGATTATATCTTCCCGCTTAACCCGTTGCTTTCGGGTGCAGGTTACTCTGATGATATTGTCGATAACCATTGTCCTGATCATACTGAAATGGTTTTGATCACATATCCTTTTACCTGGTCGCACCAGGTGATGTACGTGGCTCCGGCTTTTTTCAGCGTGCAGTATTCTTCGTAATAAGCCTGCCACCATTTGTGATCTGTTGAGCCGCAAGAATCACATGTAATTTGTATGTCAAGTTTAATTTCCTTGTCCATAAACCATTATAATTTAATTAATTTCTCTACCTGCAGTATTTTACTGTTTCCGATAATATAAACCTGATACATGCCTTTTCGGATTGTTGAAGGGAGGTCTATTCTTGATGCTGCTGCATCCAGAACAAGCTGCTTCTCAAATACGACTTGGCCCAGGTTGTTTTCAATGATCACTTCTACAGGACTGTTTTCCGGGGTGTTTACGTTCAGCTGAATAAAATCTTCAAAGGGGTTCGGATAGATCGTTATTTCCTGTCCGCCACATTCAACGGATTTAACCTGAAAGTATTCCGATTTGCCGTCATAATCCGTTTGTTTAAGACGATAGTACGCTTTGCCGGATAAAGGCTGATCGTCGATGAAGGAATACGTATGTGCGGAATGGCTCGTGCCATTGCCATAAACGGTGCCTATGGTTTCAAAATTCAGGGCATCGGTGCTTCGTTCAACGGTAAAATAATGATTGTTGATTTCAGCACTTGTTTGCCAGTCGCATCTCACGCCCTGGTTTTCACAGATTGCATTAAATGAGGTGAGCTTAACAGGCAGAACGGCATTGCATCCGGGCAACGGGGTGCCGAAACTGGCAATGGTTGGCGTGCGTGCGATGTTGCTGCCTCCGAACGTGTTGTTGCTGTTTCCTTCCGTTAAATCAACATAAGGATAAGTCGTTCCCAGATCATCGGTGATAGCTGTTCCGGCAATTCCACCACAGATTGTTCCGTCGGGGGCAAATTTCAACATGTCGAATCCTCCCAGACCGGCAACCAAATAGCTTCCTGCCGCATCAATATATACCCCATCACCCTGCCGGTTGCTACTGCCATCGTCCGGTTTTTCGGTTTGCCAAATGATGGCCCCGGTAGCGGCATTTATTTTCATTAAATAGGTGTCCGTATAACTTCCGCCAAAGCAGTAGCCTGTTACGATGTAATTTCCGTCGGATGCCTTAACGGCATCATAAATGGCGCAACCATTGGCTGTTCCGTAGGCTTTGATCCAGGATACGGTTGGTCCGCTACCGGAATTGGTAAATCGGGTCGCATACATGTTTTGAGGGGTTGTCCCTTCGGCGTAAGTATATCCGAAAACGGTGTAGTCGTCCGCAGCATTTTCAACGATGGCATACAAAATCTCTCCTGTTCCGGTGCCGTCGCCCCAAACCATGCTCCAGTCGTAGATGCCGTCGCTTTTTAGTTTGGTTACCATAAACTCGCTGCCTCCAAATGGCCCGGAATATCTTCCTGCCACGGCCCAGCCTCCGTTTGTTCCGCTGGCTTTGGTCAGTGCATACGCCCATGAACTTTGGGTGTTCAACGTTTTCATAGCCAGGAGGGTACCGTTTGCGGCGATCTGAGCAAAGAGCATATCGCTTACGGTAATGGCAGCTACCGAAAAGGTGTTATCCGGATTGCGGATAATGGAGCATTGTGAGCTGTATTCGCTTCCGCTGGTGCCGAGGACTCTTGTCCAGACATGGTTTCCGTTCGCATCCAGTTTCGTGACCATGATGTCATAACTCCCGCTGGCAATTAAAGTCGCCGAATTCGTGTGTCCGGCAATCACATAGCCGCCATCTCCCGAGTTCACAATGTCAAAAGCCATTTCCGTACCCGATTCACCAATGGTTTCCGTCCAGATGATGTTGCCACCCTGATCTGTTTTTACAACCTGAAAATCGGAACCGTTATTGGTTGCATAACCGGCCCAAACGTAATTTCCCGATGGGTCCTGGATCACTCCTCTGGCCCATCCGTCTACTAATTCGGAAGTATAATTGCTTGGAAAAGAGCTCGTGGTAAAGGTAAATGGCCCTACCCAGGCGGAATTACCGCC
>JAGQZT010000028.1 GCA_020435335.1 Flavobacteriales bacterium
AGCGGAACAAGGATGTACTGGACAGTATCAAATACGCACAACGGATCCAGTCTTCCATTCTCCCGCCATTGGACAAGCTGAAGCATGAATTTCCGGAATCGTTTGTCCTGTACCAACCCCGCGATATTGTAAGCGGAGATTTTTACTGGTTCGAAAAAGTGGGTGACTTTTTCATTACGGCCTGTGCCGACTGTACCGGGCACGGCGTTCCGGGCGCTTTCATGAGTATGATCGGCACCACACTGCTCAGCAAGGCCGTTGAACAAAAGCATGTCGTACGTTGTGAACATGCACTCACCGAACTGGATAAGGAACTCCAAAAAACCCTTCAGCAAACCAGACAAGAGGATCGTGTGGTCGTGATGGACGGCATGGACATTGCGCTGATTGCCATCAACATGAAAAACGGTGAGTGCCACTACTCCGGAGCCAACCGCCCATTGTACTTAATTCGCGACAACGAAGTAACCGTATACAATAGTAACCGCTGCTCCATCGGAGGTGGTATCGGAAAGGATAAGACATTCGAAGGTGTAAACATTCATGTGAAACCTGGCGACCAGTTATACGTATTTACCGATGGCATTACCGATCAGTTCGGAGGAGAAAACAATAAAAAATTCAAACGCGATCGCCTGAAAAAATTACTTTTGGATCATTGTCACCAACCCATGGAAGAACAGCACGAAGCCATCCTGCAAGGTTTTAACAACTGGAAAGGTGAAAATGAACAAATTGATGATATTTTAGTCATTGGAATACAAATTCCCTAACACATGGAACAGGAAAACCAACAACAGGAGGAACAACTCAAGGAAAACGTTAAATTCAGTTTTTCCAACCTCATCAGTGCCCTGCTGAACTACTTTAAGGTGGTGATCAGCATCCGCCAGGATGTGGATTATGAAGGTTCGGTGGAATCGATCAAGAAAGATATTGATTTTAAAGGGGTCAATGTTTGGGTATTGGGAACATCCATCGCCATTGCATCCATCGGACTCAATGTGAATTCTACTGCCGTGATCATCGGAGCCATGTTAATTTCGCCACTTATGGGACCGATTGTCGGAATCGGTTTGTCGGTTGGGATCAATGACTTTAAATTGCTTATCCGATCGCTGAAAAATTTAGGTACCGCGGTACTCATCAGTGTTGTGGTATCAGCCATCTACTTCCTGCTAACTCCTTTCGGAGAAGTGCAGTCGGAACTGATTGCCCGAACCCGGCCGAACCTGCTCGACGTACTGATCGCCATGTTCGGTGGTATTGCCCTTATTGTAGCAAAAACCAAGAAGGGAACCGTTGCCAGTGTCATTTTTGGGGTTGCCATCGCCACAGCGTTGATGCCTCCTTTATGTACTGCAGGTTATGGCCTCGCCAACGGCAACTGGAAGTTCTTTATGGGTGCTTTCTATTTGTTCCTAATCAATTCCGTTTTCATTGCCTTATCCACCTGGATGATCGTAAAATACCTCAAGTTCCCTCTGGCTACCTACATGAATCCGGATCGCCAGAAAAAAGTAAGAATCTACATCCTGGTTATTTCCCTGCTCATCATCGTGCCGAGTGGATTCACTTTCTGGAACACCATTCAGGAAAGAATATTTGCTAATAATGCCGAGCGTTTCATCACTGAAAATTTTGAATTTGAAGGTACCTGGATCAATAAAAAAGTGATTCAATTCGAAGACAAAGGCCCTTCAAAAATTGACGTCTACCTGATGGGTGACATCATCACCGACTACGACGAGAAAAAGATTACGGGAAAACTGGCCGAGTACGACCTCAAAAACGTGGACCTGAAAATCCATCAGTTCAAAGACAAATCCGAAGAAATTGCGGGAAAACTGACCGCTGAAGTAAAATCAGGTATTCTTGAAGAAATTTATCAAAAAAATGAGCAGTTACTCAACGATAAGGATGCCAAGATCACCTTCCTGGAAGATGAACTCCTGAAGCTTCGAAGCGATACCATCCCGTTCACCGCCATCAAAAAAGAGATGAAGGTACAATACCCGAATGTGATCAAAATGAGCTATGGAAAAACCATTTCAACCAACTTCAACAACAAGCAGGATACGACACCGACCTTCTACATCCACTGGAAACCGGATTTACCGGATAACGACATTGCTACCGAGAAAACAGCCATACAAAAATGGTTACGCGTTCGCTTATCTGATGATAAAACCACTGTTGTGAGTTACTAATGGCCAGGATCACCATCTATACCGACGGAGCTGCAAAGGGAAACCCCGGAAACGGAGGCTATGGCATCGTAATGATGAGTGGCAAACACAAGAAAGAACTCTCGGCCGGCTTCCGGAATACCACCAATAACCGCATGGAACTGTTAAGTGTGATCGTTGCCCTGGAGCAGATCAAACTCGACCGCGCCGTGGTGGAGATTTTCTCCGACTCCAAATATGTGGTGGATGCCGTGGAAAAAGGATGGGTGTTCAACTGGCAGAAAAAAGGGTTCAAAGACAAAAAGAACGTCGATCTGTGGCAACGGTTTCTGAAAATTTACCCCAAACATCAGGTAAAATTCCATTGGGTAAAAGGACATGCCGGAAACTTCTACAATGAACGCTGTGACGAGCTGGCCGTTCAGGCAGCAGAAGGCTTAGAACTCGCTATTGACAAGGGCTACGAAGAATCTAACGAATCGGGTATGTTTAACTAGTTTTATTGAAGGGCTTTTGGTAAGTTTGCCCTCGTCTTTAAACTATGCCTCAGTACCAAGGTGCCATAAAATCGAAATTACCCAAGGTGGGGACTACCATTTTTACGGTAATGAGCCGTTTAGCCAACGAGCAAAACGCCATCAATCTTTCTCAGGGTTTTCCTGATTTTGAAAGTTCTGCCGAGCTTTCCGAATTGGTGAACCAGGCCATGAAAAAAGGCATGAACCAATATGCGCCTATGGCAGGGCTAATGAGCCTGCGCGAAGCCATTGCCCAAAAGACGTACAACCTGTATGGAGCCAACTACCACCCCGAAACTGAAATTACGGTAACGGCAGGAGCAACTCAAGCCATTTATACCGCAATTGCGGCCATGGTTGGCGAAGGCGACGAAGTGATCATCTTTACCCCGGCATACGATTGTTACGAACCGGCTATCGAACTCAATGGCGGCAAAGCCGTTTTCGTTCAGCTACACGCTCCGGACTATAAAGTTAACTGGGAACAGGTCAAAAAACTGATCAACCAGCGCACCAAGATGATCATCATCAACACACCGCACAACCCAACGGGAACCGTGTTGAAAGAAGCCGACATGCTCGCCCTCGAAAAACTGGTCTCGAATACCGACATTGTGCTGATCAGCGATGAAGTGTACGAACACATCATTTTCGACGGATTACAACACCAGAGTGCGGCGAAATATCCCGGACTGGCCGAACGCTCGTTCATCATTTCCTCTTTCGGGAAAACCTTCCACAATACCGGATGGAAAGTGGGCTACTGCATTGCTCCTGAAAACCTGATGACTGAATTCCGCAAGGCGCATCAGTTCATCGTTTTTTGTGTGAATCACCCCGTTCAACATGCCCTGGCTGAATACTTGAAAAACGAACAACATTACCTGCAACTGAACAACTTTTACCAGCAAAAAAGAGACCTTTTCCTGGAATTGATTAAAGAATCCCGCTTCGAAGTCATTCCAAGTTCGGGCACTTATTTTCAGTTACTGAGCTATAAGAACATCAGCAACCAGGCCGATACGGATTTCGCCATTGAGCTTACTGAAAAAAACAAAGTGGCATCCATCCCGGTTTCGGTATTCTATCACCATAAGGTGGATGAAAAAGTACTGCGTTTCTGCGTAGCTAAAAAAGCCGAAACACTCGAAAAAGCCGCCGAAATTCTGAACAACGTTTAACCCTGCTTTTAAAAACCATTCCCCTCTTGAGAGGGGACGATTTTGCACAAATCTTTGATTTGAGTTCAAAATCAGGGGTGTGTTTTTATATCTTTACCAAATGAACCTCAAACTCACCCTCATCCAATCCGACCTGCATTGGGAAGATGTAGACGCCAACCTCAGCAGGTTTGAAGAAAGGATTGCATCCATTTCCGAACCGACCGACATCATCATACTACCCGAAATGTTCAACACCGGCTTTTCTATGGAGTCGGAAAAACTGGCCGAAACCATGGGCGGTAAAAGTGTGACCTGGCTGAAAACACAAGCAAAAAAAATGCAGGCTGTGATCGTTGCCAGCCTGATCATCAAAGAAAAGAATCCCCTCTCTGGAGGGGCAAGGGGTGGATTCTACAACCGTCTGATCTGGGCCGATCCGGATGGCACCATAACGCATTACGACAAGCGTCACTTATTCCGCATGGCCGGCGAACATGAGCATTTTGATGCAGGCCAGGAACGGCTCATCGTCGAATACAAAGGCTGGCGAATCTGCCCGCTCATCTGCTACGACCTGCGTTTCCCGGTTTGGAGCAGGAATCAATCGTTAACCGTTGATCGTGATCACCCTTCGACTCCGCTCAGGATGACAGAAGGAAAGACAAGTGCCTATGACCTGTTAATCTACATCGCCAACTGGCCGGCAGCCCGTAAAGCGCCGTGGAGCAAGCTGCTGGAAGCCCGGGCCATCGAGAATCAGTGTTACGTAGTAGGGCTCAACCGCGTCGGACAAGACGGCAAGCAAATCGAATACAGCGGCAACTCGGCCGTAATCGATCCGAAGGGAGAGATCATTTCCTCCATACCGGAAAGTGCCAATCACCTGCAAACCATTTCCATTTCTCTGGGTGAGTTGAACGATTTCCGGGAGAAATTTCCGGTTGGCATGGATGCGGATGAATTTGGATTAATATAATGTTTGTTCTCGATACGGTTTTTGTCACTTCGAGTGTTCCGTTAAACGGAATGTATCGAGAAGTGCAACAAAAACCACTCGAACTGACACACTTTAAATTAAAAATTGCCAAACTGCTTGTTTTTCAGTAGCTTCGTGTAGCTGATATACTATGAAAAAACTACTCTTCATCCTCTTTTCTTTGTTAAGCCTGTATGGGTTTGGGCAGTTTAGTGGTATTAATGAAATAATCCCATCAATTAATGAACCTTCCGATGCAGAAGTAGCTGATTTTGACGGAGATGGTGATTTGGACATATTCTATGTATCTACCCAAGATCATAAGGTGGCCTGGATTGAAAATTTAGGTAGCGGAAAATTTAGTCTTCAGAAATTTATCTCAACTAACTTTATGGGAGCCAAATGTATTGCGTTAACCGATGTTGATGGAGATTTTGATCTTGATGTGGTTGCTGGAGCTACATTTTCAGCTGGACCTAAAATAGCCTGGTTTGAAAACCTTGGTAATGGGCTTTTTGATACAACTAAAAACATAATTCCATCTAATCTATATACTGTTCACTCTATACATGCCGCAGATATTGATAATGATGGAGATTTTGATATTCTTTCAGCATCATATACTGACGATAAAATTGATTTATTTGAAAATTTAGGATCTGGTTCTTTTAATACACAAACAACTATTTCTACTATTATGGATGGTGCCAATATTGTAAGCACTAGTGATCTTGATAATGATGGTGACGCTGACATTATAGCAAGCGCTTATAATGGAGCTGAGATTGTTTGGTTCGAAAATCTAGGTAGTGGATTAATCGATACTACAAAAAATGTTATTGCCAGTCCTTACGGAGCTAGCGCCATCTTTACAGTTGACATTAATGTCGATGGAAATATAGATATCCTTGCATCGGGCATATCACCCTTGAATATTAAAGCTTCACGATTTGACAATTTAGGTGCAGGCACATTTGGCCCTGAACAAATTCTTCATTCCAGACCAGGTCCATCTGCCTCAAAGTTTATCTATTCTGAAGATATGGATGGAGATGCTGATAAAGACATTATTTACGCTTTTACCGTTCCAAATGAAATCTTTTGGCAGGAAAACCTGGGAGGCGGTGTAATGGATACAACTATTAACCTTATTAATAATTCATATTGTTCTGATTTGGTCTGTCTTTTAGCGGCTGATTTAGATGGCGACTTAGATAATGATGTTTTAAGTTTCGATAGAAATTTAGATTTTATTTATTGGAATAAAAACGATGGGGTTGGCAATTTTAACAAAACAGATTTATTGACTAAAGCTATTTATTTACATAAAGCCATTGATGTTGATGTTGACAATGATAATGACATAGACATTATTACTTACGGAGCCCACACTAACACTTTACTTTGGGCTGAAAATACAGGAAATGAGCATTTTGAAAATCACCATATAATAAAAACGGGAATTGATGGCGTTCAAGATATCGCTAAATCCGATATTGATATAGATGGGAACATTGATATCATTGTAGCCAACTGGGATAGTATTATACTTTTTAGAAATTTTGGTGGCGCGTTTGATACAATAGGTAGCTTTATTCCTCCTGCTATCGGGAATGTGAAGTTTATACAAACATGTGACATTGACAATGATATGGATGATGATCTGATTATTG
Source organism: Flavobacteriales bacterium (assembly GCA_020435335.1). Lineage (GTDB taxonomy): Bacteria > Bacteroidota > Bacteroidia > Flavobacteriales_E > Vicingaceae. Next base: position 6,520 of record JAGQZT010000028.1, read on the forward strand.
TTGAGGATATTGGTACCCCAACTGTTTACTGGTTCGAAAATATTGGAGGTGGTGTTTTTGATACAACCATGAACCTAATAAACAATAATTATACTATTAGTGATAATGTATCCTCTGTTTTTACAATTGACATGGACAATGATTTGGATAAGGATATTGTCTTGAGTATAAGTAAAAGGGCTGTATGGCATGAGAACATAGGTGGGATTATTGATTCCAATGAGAATTTAATTGGTATCATGCCTGATAACATGAAATTAAGTAGAATTGTTGACCTTGATAACGACAATGATTTAGATTTGGTTTGCTTTGACTATTCTAATAATTTATCTTGGTTTGAAAATTTAGGTGGAAATATTTTTGATAGTGTATCAACCGAAATTCAAGTTATCGGTGGTTTGATTACAAGTGACATGAACTTATTAGATATTGATTCTGATGGAGACAAAGATATTATTACAACAAGAACAAATAAAATTTATTGGCATGAAAACTTGCTGGACACGCTGGACACTATTATCTCAAGTCAATACATTATTAACTCGGTTGGTGGTTCTTCTTTTGAATACTTGAAATTAGTGGACCTTGAAAATGATGGTGATGACGATTTAATGATAATAGGTGACAATAACGACATTTTTTGGTTTGAGAACTATTCTATTAACCCAAGGGTTTCTGGTAGTTGTTATATAGACCTAAATCAAAATAAAAAAATGGATTCCAATGAAGTAGGCATTCCAAATATTCAGACTAAAATACTTCCTAATAGTAAATTAGCATATTCGGATGTTAATGGAGATTATTATTATCTGGTTGATACAGGATCTTATACGGTTAGTTATTATCCATTTCAATATTGGAACCTTATCACTGATTCTTCTTCTTATAATGTAACTCTTTCATCTTTGAATGGGCTTATAGATAGTTTAGACTTCGGATTTTACCCTGATACTGCATTAACCGTACTTAATCCCGACTTGGCCGGTGCTTTTCCTCGATGCAACGACACCATTAACTATTGGGCATCCATCCAGAATGAAGGAACAACCATTCCAAGCGGAACGATCCACCTACAACTGGATGACTCCATCACCTTTGTGAGTGCTGCTATTGCTCCCGATTCCATCATCGGACAACACATCTATTGGCATTACGACAGCCTGTTTTTCTTCTCTTCCGAAGTGATCAACATGCAGGTTCAATTACCTGACTTCCACAGCATGGGTGATACCTTGATCTCCTTTCTTACCGTTACTCAGCTCGACTCCCTGGGTAGCACTTCCATCATCTATTCCAATACCGACACTATGGAACAAGTATTAGTGTGTGCTTATGATCCGAATGACAAAAGTGTTTCTCCTACCGGCTGGGGCGTAGAAGGCTTCATCGATCCATATCAGGAACTGGAATACCTGATCCGCTTCCAGAATACCGGAAACGATACCGCCATCACCGTTATGGTACGCGACCAGCTGGATGAAAACCTGAACTGGGGAACCATGCAGCCCATCGCCAGCAGTCACCCGATGCAAGCCTGGATCGAACAGGATGGTGAAGCGGTATTTAAATTTCAAAACATCATGCTACCAGATAGTGGTGCCGATTTCTTAGGCAGTCAGGGTTTTGTGAAATTCCGAATTCAACCCGATTCCGGATTAGCTCCTTTAACGCCTATTTACAATACTTCTCACATCTATTTTGATTTCAACCCGGCCGTGGTAACCAACACGGTATTAAACACCATTGAATGTTATACTGCACCTTTATCAACCATAAACTACAGTTTCCCTTACTTGTATGCTAATCCTACAGGAAACTATTCTTATCAATGGTATTTCAACGACACCCTAATTGCCGGAGCGACTTCAGATACTTTGCTTCCTTTAACAAGTGGTGATTATACGGTAGAAATAACCGATTCCAATACTTGCTTCAAAAAATCTCTCCCTTATAATTACCTAATCATCGGAACCGACCAATATGAGACAATTCAATCCGTTATTTTCCCCAACCCATTCCATGAAGGAACATCTTTCCTGTTCGACAGAAACCTGAACGGTGAATTTGACCTGGTGATCTGCAACATACTCGGAGCCGAGGTAAAACGAATCTCGAAAATAAATGGAAACAGGGTGGAACTTCACAAAAACGACATCGGAAAAGGCTTATTCCTGAGCTACCTCATCAACCATCAAACCGGCGAGCGGATGTTCCTCGAGAAACTTGTTGTGCAATAAGCCCATTTTTCTCATCCTCAATCTTTTATCGAAAAAAACTTTTTTATCAATAATTTTTGCATATTTGCGCCCCTTTAAATAAAAAGTGCATAAAAAAATAGTCATAGGAAAGAAAGACATCATTGACTTCCCCAAGATCAACCTGATGAACCTGCCTGTAAAGATCGATTCCGGAGCATATACCTCCAGTATTCATTGTTATCGGGCAACCGAAGTCAAGGTAGATGGAAAAATGAAGTTGAAGTGCTACTTTCTGAGCCCCAAGAACAAAGACTATAAAAACTGCATCTTTATTTTTGACGAATACGACACCAAAGTGGTGAAAAGCTCCAACGGCATGGCGGAAACCCGCTACAGCATCAAAACCAAGGTAAAGATGTTCGGAAAATTATATAACATCGAATTAACCCTGGCGAAACGTTGGCACATGAAATTTCAGGTACTCCTGGGCAGAAAATTCCTGTCCAACAAGTTTGTGATCGATACGTCTCAAAGTAATTTATCAAAAAAGAAAACCATTAAATATTACATCTACGAATGAAAATTGTAGTCCTTTCCAGAAACCCGAATTTGTATTCTACCCGACGACTGGTAGAAGCCGGAGAGAAACGCAAGCATGAAATGCTGGTAGTTGATCACACCAAATGTGACCTTCTGATCGAAAAGAAAAAACCCCAGATTTATTATAAAGGCCAGAAACTGGAAGATGTAGACGCCGTCATCCCGCGTATCGGAGCTTCCGTTACGTTTTATGGCACTGCCGTGGTACGCCAGTTTGAAATGATGAAAGTCTTCAGCTCGGTTGAATCCCAGGCTTTGGTAAGAAGCAGAGATAAACTCAGAAGCTTACAAATACTGGCGCGTGCCGGTCTGGGTTTGCCAAAGACCGTGTTTACCAATTACTCCAAAAACGTAAAACAAATCGTGAAAAACGTTGGAGGAGCTCCGGTAGTGATCAAATTACTGGAAGGAACTCAGGGTGTTGGGGTCGTTCTTGCCGAAAACAACAATGCCGCCGAATCGGTATTGGAAGCCTTCAACGGATTAAAAGCCCGTGTAATTGTTCAGGAGTTCATTAAAGAAGCCGGCGGTGCCGATATCCGGGCCTTCGTGGTGGATGGTGTGGTGGTTGGTGCCATGAAACGCCAGGCCAAAGAAGGTGAATTCCGCTCCAACTTACACCGCGGTGGTTCTGCAGAAGTTATTGAGCTTACGGAAGATGAGGAAAATGCCGCACTGAAGGCCGCCAGAGTCCTGGGACTTTCTGTTGCCGGTGTGGATCTGCTGCAGTCCGACAAAGGGCCTTTGATCATGGAAGTCAATTCATCGCCGGGATTGGAAGGCATCGAAAAGGCAACGGATGTGGATATTGCCAACAAGATCATCCGGTTTATCGAGCGTCACGCCTGATCAATCTTTGATTATCCAGTTGATCTCGTTGTCCCAGTTCGCCTTTAGTACGATCTGTTTTTCGTAATAGTAGACTTTTTCGGGCTGACGATGTTCAAGGTATTGCCCTGTCGTCCATTTTTTGTCATTGTTGCTATCAACAATGAGCTTTAACTCATAGTTCCCCGGTTTCAGGTACTTGTAGTTTATAGCAGCTTGTCCTTGTAAAAACTGCTGCTCAACCCGCTGCTTGTTTTTGTATAGCTGAACGATGTAATTTTCATTGAAGTTAGGCTCAACGGTTAGCGCGATTGTACCGTAGTCACTCGATGCCTTGCTTGTAAAATCCACTTGTATCGTATCATTGTACAGCCCGAAATGATCCCTAAAAGTTCCCTTGGGGATCATCAGTTTATACCGGGTTTGTTCTTTGAAGGAATAGTTTAACTGAAACACGCTGTTGAGTTCATTAACTGATCGCACATCGATCGATACGGCTGTGCTGTCCTCAAACAACTGGATCAATTCAGGGTGAGCCACCTTTACTGGTCGGCCTGAGCGAATTTGCAGGGCTTTATTCAGATCAAAGATTTTAGAGCAATTGGTAAGTACCGGCAGGCTTTTTTCATCCCATTTTTTATCGCTAAGCAGACTGATATCAAGGGTATCAATTACTTTTTCCCGGTCCCGTAGTTCCAGCTCCAGGCGATCTATTCCCAAGGGCCTGGTCAGCCAAAGCGTCAGCGAATCTTCCGTTTTATTCTTTTCCAGTAACCAGCTATCTGCCGGCACATTTTCACTCAACACCTGAAGCTCAATACCCTCAGCAGGATTGTTTAAAATCATGCTGATTTTGCTGTATTCCTTGTTTTCGGATTTCAGTACAAACTGCTGTTTACTCTCTTCTTCAAAAACCTCTAAAACGGCATTGTTCTGGTTTTGATTAACCTGAACCGGTTCTTTTAGAAATGCGATCTGTTCATTCGGTAAATCAAACAGGTAATTGCCGTTGATATCGTTGATTGCAAACACTTTGTATGTTCCGGCAGCCATATTCCCGATCGAGAACTTTCCCTCCTTGTCGGTGATGGCAACATACCGGGGCCTGGAAAGATACGGAACAGAATCCTCCAACTGATCGTACAACAATACAACCATTTTTTCCGGTGGGGTCAGGTCGAAGGCATTCACCACACTTCCGGAATAGCTCAGTGAATCAAGATAATCGCCGGTTGAAAATACGTATTTGTAATTCGGCACCGGATTATTTTCCGTAATGTCCGTAATGGCTTCCCCGAAGTTCAAACTGTAGGTGGTATTTTCACGAAGGCTGTCCGGAAGACTGATCACGAGCTTCTTGCCCTTCACCGTTATTTCCGGTTTTTCATCCATTAAAGGTGATACGATTAACTGCGATTGCAAATTCTGCAACTGAATGAACTCATCGAATTCAATGGTAATCTCATTCCCGGTAAAATGTAAGGATCCGTTTCCGGGAATACTTCCCAGTTCTTTGGGTGGCTCCAGGTCCTGATCTCCTCCACTCAGGGGCACGATCTGAGCACAGGAGAATACGATCAAAAAGAAAGGGATTAGTATGAACGATCGTTTTTTCAATTAGAGTTTATTAATCAGTTCAACGATCTTCATCAGGTATTTCTTATCCGTTTCATCGAAATCATTCAGCTTATCACTGTCAATATCCAACACCAGGGTAACTTCTCCGGAAGTATTGATCACGGGCAGTACAATCTCGGACCGGGAAGCAGAACTGCAGGCAATGTGTCCGGGAAAAGCATCCACATCAGGAACGAGCAACACTTCTTTTTGCTCCCACGACGTTCCGCAAACTCCTCTTCCGTATCCTATTCGGGTGCATGCAATCGGTCCCTGGAAAGGCCCCAGTACCAACTCGTTCTCTTTCACCAAGTAAACACCTACCCAAAGCCAGTTGAACGTGGTTTTAAGTGCGGCCAGGATGTTGCTCAAATTGGCTATGAAATCGCTTTCGCCGGCTACCAGTGCTTCCAGTTGCGGAAGTAATTCCTGATAGCGCTGCTCTTTCGAAACATCATTATGAACGACCAGTTGCTCTGCCATGGTGCAAATATAGCCATCAAACTTGAAAGCTATCCTTTGCCCCGGCTTATTTTAGCAAGGACACTTTCCCCACGTAGTTGTGATTCACTCCCTGCCAGTCGCGCAGCTGGATGTTGTACACATAGACCCCTTCCATACTGATGTCGTTTCCACCTTTAGCCGTTCCGTCCCAGCCGGTATTCAGATCTTCAGTCTCATAGATCAGCTCTCCCCACCGGTCGAAAATCTGCATATTGAACTCCGTGATCTCTTCGCCCACAGCGGTAAAGATGTCATTTCTGCCATCGTTATTCGGAGTAAAGGCATTCGGGATGAAAAAGTTATACTCGGGTTTAATCACCACCTCTTTCACTGCGGTGTCTTTACAACCGTTCATATGACTTGCAATTAATGTAATGGTGTAGGTACCGTCATCTTTGTACTCGTGAACCGGACTCTGAATTTGTGATGTGGTTCCGTCACCCAGGTTCCAGGTATAGAAATTTGCATCCACACTGAAGTTCTCAAAGGTGATTTCAGGGTTCAACATGGTTGTTTCATATGGATTAGGCTCGAAATCAGCCTTAGGCTTCGTATTCACCGTGGCATTCACATAGGTCTGATCACTGTTCACACAACCGAAAGCCGAGGTTACGGTAAGGGTAACCGGATACGCACCGGTTTGGTTGTAGGTATGAACCGGGGCTTCCTGAGACGAGGTGCTGTTATCTCCAAAATCCCACCAATAAGTACTTCCTGCAGGATTTGAGGTCGCGTTTTGCATGGTAAAACTCACTGCTCCGCAATGCTCTTTGGTTTGAGGCATCAGATAAACATGGGGTAGCGGCTCCACGTTTACCGTGATGTTTTCACTGATGGAGTTGTTGCATACATCGGTGACCGTTACCACATAGTTTACGGAGGAAGAAGGTGTCACGAAGAACGGGCCCTGACCTTGTCCCACACCGTTATTCCAGTTAAAGGTATAGTTCCCGATCCCTCCGGAAACGGATGCTCCGATCGTGTATCCCGCACCCTGACAGATGTTAGTATCGGGAACAACAGACAGGCTAACCAGATTGATATCATTAACTAAAACAAGAACACTGTCTGTTGTTCCGATACATCCATTACCATCTACTGCATAAACCTGGTAAGTTGTGGTTGCCGGTGGAGCTACATTTTGTGCCGCCCCGGTATAGCCGTTATTCCAGTAGTACGTGTAGTTCCCAACTCCTCCGAAAGCCTGTGCTGATACACCTGCCGCTTGTCCTGGACAAACCGTATCGTTACCCATCGCCATCGTAGCAATCGGGGATGGCTCATTGATCACGGCCGATGCGGTGTCCCAGCAACCGTGACTGTCGGTAGCCACAACAACGTGGTAACCATTCCCCAATCCGGTAACATTTGGCGTGTTGGCCGGTGTTTGGGTCCACATGTAGGTATATGGTGGCGTGCCGCCCATGGTGCTGGTATAGATCTCTCCGTCGTTGAAGCCGTTACAGCTGATGTCTTTGCTGTTCACCACACTGATGTTTACAGGAGTAGGCTCGGTAATTGTGTATTGATTAGTTGCCACGCAGCCGTTGGCATCGGTAACGGTAAGCAGGTACACTCCTGCTCCAAGGCCGTTGATAGCCGGACTGGAAGGGTAGTTGTTGTTGTTCCAGTTGTAGGAGTAAGGCCCGTTACCTCCACTTACATTCACGGTAATGGAGCCGTTTTGATCTCCTGCACAGTTGGCATGGTGAATAGTACTCAGGTTAATGTTAACAGGTGGTGGTGAGGCAATGGTAAAGTTCTGATCAGTTGAACAACCGTTGGCATCGGTAATGGTAACCGAAAAGGTTCCTGCCGGTAAATTAGTGGCTGTCGGACCATTTTGTGCCGGATTGGTATTCCAGACCATCGTGTATGGAGCTGTACCTCCCGACGGGCTAACAGTTGCTCCTCCGTCGTTGCTGCCAAAACAATTCGTATTTGTGGTTGTAACGGCAGCTGATACCGGTGTTAATGGTTCCGTGATGGTGATCGTATCTGATTTCACACAACCGCCTCCGGTTGTAACCACTACCCAATAAGTACCCGCAGGCAGGTTGCCAATGCTTGGTGTAGTTCCTCCGTTCGACCACTGGTAGGTGTAGGGCGGCTGACCACCGTTTGCGTTGGCCGTGATGCTTCCGGTTGAAGCTCCATAACAATCCACATGGGTAGCTGATAAAGAGAGGTTTCCGGGTGCTGACCCTGATCCGACTGTTACCGTTGACGTAGCTGTACATCCGTTGGCATCGGTAACCAATACCGTGTATTGACCGGCCTGCAACCCATGAGCGGTTGCATTATTCCCACCGTTTGGTGACCACTGGAAGGAATACGGACCGGTGCCACCCATAGGATTCGCATAGGCTGATCCGTTTGATGCCCCACAGTTGGCTGATGTTGAATACGTATTGACTGTAAATCCGGTAACGGTAATGCAGAACGAGTATACCTGTACGCCATTGAACGGACAGTTATCGTCACTTACCGTAACGGTAAAACAATATGGGTTCGGGCTGATATTCGCTGCAGTAGGTGTCCAGGTAAATGTACCAGTTGGCAATTGTGCTCCGTTACTGGTAAAGGTTGCATTCGGAATGGCATTGTTCCAGGCCAGGGTAACCGTTTGATTTAAATCAGGATCAAAGGAAGGTACGGTAAAATTAAGCGTACTTCCCACACAAACAGTGGTGGAATAAACCCCTGTTCCGTTAATTCCGGAAAGTGTAGGCAAGGTATTGGTACAAGGAACGGTTCTTAGCTGAATGTCGCGCACAACACTCCCGATCAGGTTTCCATCGCGGTACTCCATCACCTTCACAGCCAAAACGGTTACTTCCTGCAACATCGGTGTCATGCAAATGTCACCGTTAGCGGAATTAAACGTAACGGCAGGATTAGATTGTAAGGGTTGTTGAGCGGAATAACCGGGAACATAGGTTACCGTTGTGTTTGGCCCCGTTGCTGGTGCCAGCATCATGTAATATAAAGAATCTCCGTCCACATCGAAAGCCCCGTGGTTGAAACAGGAGGTTTGCCCGACGCAGGGAAACGATACCGGCGGATTCGAAAATACCGGTGAACTGTTGCAGGCGTAGGTGAAATTATCCAGCATGGCCTCCACATAAATGTTCTCGTTGCCGGGAGTGTTGATCGTGTTGATGGCATTATTCCGGCAACACAAGGTAAAACTGAAAGTCCAGTCGGTACAATTGGCCGGTAAGTTTACGATCCCGGTATAAATGTATTCTTCTACTCCCGGATTGGAACCTCCGTTGCAGGTGGTCTGCATGGAACTGCAAATCGGCGTCACGTCAATCCCTGTTCCGGGCAATTGATTCAGCGTTGTTGTAAAGTTTTGATTACAGGAAACCGATGCCATGTCGATGGTTACGGAATTCGGAGCATTGACGCCGGCACAATCCCTGTAAAATGATAAAGAAAGTTGGTACTGATTGCCACCTAAACATTGATAAGTCAAATCTGCGCTTTGAGCATGTGTGGCGAATAGCGGTTGACTGGCAAACATTGTTACAATGGCGAACAGCAACCATATTTTTTTGGAAAACGTGTAAAAATGTTTCATCGTTAGGTGATTTAGTTAGTAAGTAAAAGAACTGCTTTATGCTAACTAATTGAACGCAAAAACTCATTTTACAGTTACATTATTCTTGTTTTTGTTTCTTTTTCGATATTTTTATTACTTTATTTGTTTATTATCAATATTTTATTTGTTTTTAAATTAATTTTTAGAATATTGTTTAAAAAATGCCCTCCGAAGAGGGCATTGATTGGTAATGTGATTGATTAGTTACTGTTCTTCGCTAATCGTTCACCACTTGCATCTCATTACTACCAATCTGCCCTTTTGATGTGCTTTGTTTTCAATTTCCATAAAAGGAAACCCTATTTTTGCAAAATAATGAAGGAGGTCGATTACATCATTGTCGGACAGGGGCTGGCCGGATCGGTTCTGGCTCAGCAGCTATTAAACCGGGATCAGCGCATTCTGGTTATCGATCAGCAGCCAGAGAACAGTTCATCCAAAATTGCGGCCGGGCTCTGCAACCCTGTTGTTTTTAAGCGCCTTACCAAAAGCTGGATGATCGACGACGTGCTGGAAACAGCTAAAACATTTTATCGCCGGCAAGAAACGCTTCTCAGCGAAGAATTTTACACCGAAATCCCACTCTACAAATTGTTTGTGAATGAAAAAGAACAACAGTTCTGGCAACAAAAAAGCAATGAACCCGACCTGTTCGACTGGTTGAATCCGGCTGTCGAATTTCCGTTCAACCCAAACCTGATCGACTCCCCTCACGGTGCCGCCCATGTTAATCACAGTGCTTTCCTGCAAACGGAAAAATGGCTTAACGCGTTTCAAAAGTACCTCCGCAATCAACAGGCTTTTATAGCTGCCGATTTTCGTTATGAAAACCTGTCTCTAACCGCCGAAGGCGTGGTGTGGCAGAATGTGCAGGCAAAAAAGATCATCTTCTGTGAAGGCTATCGATGCATACATAATCCTTACTTCGACTGGCTGCCTTTCAAGTTAACCAAAGGCGAAGTGCTGACCATTCAGTTCGACAAGCTGAAGCTGGATCAGGCCATCAATAAAGGCGTTTTCATTCTTCCTTATCAGGAAAACTACAAGCTGGGGGCTACCTACAACTGGGACGACCTCAGCGAAAAAACCAGCGAAACCGGAAAGCATGAGCTCCTTGAAAAAGCAAGCCGATTCATTAAAGACCGCATGGAGGTTATCGACCACCGTGCAGGTGTCCGACCTACGGTGAGCGACAGAAGACCCCTTTTAGGCATCCATCCGGAGCATAAGCAACTGCTGGTGTTTAACGGGTTAGGAACAAAAGGCGTGATGCTGGCGCCTTACTTTGCCAATAAATTAGTAGCTTTATTGTTGGAGAACCAAGCTTTACCCCGGGAAGTAAACATTTCTCGTTTTCTGGATAGTAAGGCCTGATTCTCTCTGAAAACTTGATCCATTTTAATCAGAAACTATGAAAAAACTATTCCCACTTTTCGCGCTCATGTTGTTTGCCATGGCATTCACCAACAACGCACAAGCTCAAAAAATCTACAAGGTTAAATACGAAAGCCAGGCCGACATTAAAGTTTACATTGTAAACTACGAATCGCAATGCGACCTGAAAGTCTATACCGTAAAATACGAATCCCAGGCCAATAAAGATGGTAAATGGTATTTCGTAGATTACGAAAGCCAGGCCGACAAAAAGGTTTACTTCGTGAATTATGAAAGCCAGGCCGACTTAAAAATCTACTGGGTGGATTATGAGAGTCAGGCGGGCTGGAAAAACAATTCGAAATCGCATTTGCTGAAGTAGGGTGTTCTATGGGGTAAATTTTCCCCATAGTTATTTCCTCACCTATCCTTTCCATTCAATTGATACAGAAAATACATACCCTGTCTCCGGACTTGTCAAAATACCTTTTAGCCATGCTCTATCATAAGGATCATTACCCTGAGCATGCTATGGAAAAATACCTTCCTGACGGTACTATTAACATTATATTTGAACTCACCGGAACACCCAAGTATATTTTTGATAATCAAACCAAGAAAAGAATACAGGAATGCCAGGATGTATGGTTTTCGGGTGTGCTCAAAGATTATATTACCATAAGTGCCGAATGTGAAGAAATGATAGTGTTGGTATTCAAACCCGGCTCAGGATTTCCTCTAATTCATCAATCCGTTGACAAATACACGAACAAAGTATTGCCTGCCAATGAAGTCCTTGGAAAACCTATTTCAGACCTTCTTACAAAGTTAAAGGCCCCATCTACTCCTGAAGAAAAATTCATCGAGGTTGAAAGATGGATTTTCAATCAGGTAAAACAAGATGATTTTTACACAGAAATCATTCAATATGCGATTCATGCCATAGAAAAATCTCCCTCATACATCAATATCGCTAACCTCTCTAAAAAATTAGGGTATTCTCAAAAACAATTCATCCAATTGTTTAAAAAGTATGTCGGAATCACTCCTAAACAATTTCATAGAATTACCCGCTTTAACGAGATCTTACGCTCTGTCGAGAATAAAAAGGATGTTATGTGGACAGAGGAAGCCAATAACTGTGGTTATTTTGATCAAGCACATTTTATCAAAGACTTCCAGTCTTTTTCAGGGTTAAATCCTTCGAAATACTTAAAAGACATGGACATGCATCCAAACTTTGTTCCTGTGAAGTAAAATTTTTACAATTTTCCTGTTCATTATTCTCCTTTATTTGCCCCATAATTTAATTGTTATGATATGGAAACTATGATTATTAACCATTGGGCTGTATTAGTCGCAGCCATTTTTAATCTCGCTTTAGGAGCATTGTGGTATTCACCTGCTCTATTTTACAATGCTTGGAAAAAAGAAAACAATTTAACCGATGAAAAAATCAAGCAAGCAAATCCTGTAAAGATGTATGTAATCGGTTTTTTATTGGCTTATCTAATGTCCTATAATCTTGCTTTCTTTTTAGGAGACTCGCAAACAAACTGGGAGTGGGGATTAACCGCCGGTTTCCTAGCTGGATTCGGCTGGTCAGCAGCTATTTTTTCAGTCATAGCTTTATTTGAACAAAAAAGCTGGAAATACATTTTGATCAACAGTGGTTATATTGTCATCTATTTTTCCGTGATTGGTTTTATCCTCGGAGCATGGAGGTGATCAATTCTTTCTTTAAAAGAACATCTATGAAAAAAGTTTTACCCATTTCTATCTTCTTCTTGGCTGTTTCTTGCTCGGAAGAACGACCTGAAAAAGAAATACAACAGGTAATCGAACCTGAATATGCCATCGCATACAATGTACTGGCAGAACCGGAAGAAGACAATTATGAAGTCTTCGTTATGAACATGGATGGATCTGAAAAGAGAAACATCACTAACCTGAAAGGTGTTGAATGGACCTACTATTCTTTTAAGGATAAAATCTACTTTATTTCTGACCAGGATTCCTGTCAGCGCTGCGTTTACAACCTATATGAAACCAATATAAATGGAGAAAATCAGAGAAAAATTTCTAATCTCCCACTTGCTGATAGTTGGATGAGCAGTCGAAAGGATGGTTCCGAATTCATTGTAAAACCAAGTATAAAAATCGATTCCGCATTCTATATTATTGATATAAAAGGAAAACTGATTCAGCGATTGGAAACAGGTTTACCATCTTCATCCGACCCTATTTTTATCGATAATGGGAAAAAAGTTGTTTTTAGAGGCGGAACCAAAAAATCAAAAAGAATAGATGGATACCAAGAAGAGCTATATATGATTAACGTTGACGGAACACAATTGAGACAGCTTACAAAGTATCCTGAAACAGACACTACGGCTCCATGGTTTGCATATAAGGCGGGCCCTCCGAAACTTCACCCCACAGAAAATTTCATCACTTACCAAAGTTATCAAAACGGAAAGTATAGTCTTTTTGCTACAACTCTTGACGGTTCCAGGCAATGGAAATTAACGGATAACATTGAAAGTGAAGGGTGGCACGAATGGAGTCCTGACGGGAAATGGTTAGTGATTGAATTATTTGACGATGAACAAACCCAATTTCACATTGGCCTAATGAATTGGGGAACTAAAAACATGAAGGTACTTACTGACACGACATATAAGTACCAGCAATCACCAAACTTTGTTCAAAAATAAAACAGTTGATTAAGTCTATTCTGTTTAGTTAGTGCGTAAAAGATGGGAAACGTCTCATCTTTTATTCTTTTTCTTCCGTCATCAATCGCTTCATCAATTCCAATTGGGTGGACTCATCGCACTTTTGTCCGTCGTGATAGAAGGTGATGAGCTTTAACGGTGTCCCATTCCAGCAAAGATTCGCTACATTATCGGGGCTTATCGTGTACCGGCCGGCCGTCTTTTCCGTTTCCCAATCAATTTGAGGAAAGCACACATACGCCAATTCGGAGCAAACGATCTTTTCGGTGGTATTGACATCGAAATTGAAATCATACTCCTTTCCGATCTGACGGAAAGCAAGCAGTATGGATTCTTTTTCTTTTTCGGTCACATCGTCATCAAATACCGGACGGAGAATGGCGATGTCGTCGATGTTCATAAACTCGTCCAATGAGCTGAGTTTCACTCCTTCCCGAAGAGCCTCCACAATCTGATGACCATCCTTGGTGGTTTCATTGCCATCCGGCGCAATCGTTTCATGATAGGGAACAATCACTTCATTTTCCCACAACCCCTTATCTTTGAGTTCTTTCGGGCTTCCCACCCAAATGGCCACATGCCCGAAATGCCCCGGAATGAGTTTATCTGTTAACCGGAACGGAGTTTTTTCCAGGATGATATCCAACGGCTGCAGCACTTCCTGAAGCTCTTTTTTCACCTGTTCATTCTGATACAATTTTCCTTTGCGGGATTCGACCAATCCTACGGAATTTCCGAAGAATTTACTCACCTCATCAAAGCCCTCGTCGCGCATTTCCGCAACTACATCACGGGTAATCCGCCCGAACATCTTAAATTTCTTCTCCAGCATATCTCCCGTATCCAGATCTTTCAGGTGGTTGTACGACGGACTGGAATAGATCAACAGTTTGAGGTAGTAGTAATCGTAATCTTTGATTTGATCGAACAGACCATGTTTCGCTTCAAAAAAGGTTATTCCATCCTGAATGCGCTTCTGCTTGCTGATGGAATTGGCCGCAAGTGTAATGTCGAGCAGTTCATTCGCTGAAATTCCAAACCCCTTATCCGGGTCGTTCACAATACGCCGCAAACGCTTATCATTCTCAAACATCAGGGCTCCCAACAGGTAATTATCATACAGCGTCAGCGCGGCAGCAGTGGATAGCATCACTGCTTTCGTTCGGATAATTTCGGGAATTTGTTCCCGTTCCAACTCTTCTTCCGTTGCATCCAAAGCACATTCATACTTGTTCACCACATCGTATAAGCGATCACGCAGCTCTAAGCAGACATCGGTATTGGCTTTCAGAAATTCCAGATGATGGGAAGAGATCGGCGCATCAGGCGTAGCCCGGATTTCATTCGCTACTTTGATCATTTCGGAGCGCACTACCAAACTTTGCTCCACGAGGGATTGAAATTCGGCAATTTCATAAGCTAACAGGGAGTCCAGATCATCGATGTGATCAATCTTGGTCTGAATCGTTGCCCAGCAAACCTCCTTTTGATATTGTTTTTGCTTTCGGGTAGAAACAATGCCCACCACCACGATCATAATAACCAGGATGAAGATGTAGTGGAAAAAATATCTTTTCTTTAAGCGCATCAGACTATTTTGTCGTTCCGGATTTACCGATTTGTCATACTGAGTTCATCGAAGTATAGACAAATAAAGATAATATTTTTAAATTTACTTCTCACTCAATTTTAGAGAAGATTAATTTATGACCATACAAGAAGCGCAACAGGCGGTAGATAACTGGATCCAGGAAAACGGCGTCCGGTATTTCAACGAACTCACCAACATGGCCATGCTCACCGAAGAAGTCGGTGAAGTGGCTCGTATTATCGCCCGGCGTTACGGTGAACAGTCAGAAAAAGAAAGCGATAAGGATAAAGATATCGCCGAGGAATTCGCCGATGTTCTTTTCGTGCTCATTTGCCTGGCCAACCAAACGGGTGTGGATTTAAATGATGCGCTGATTAAGAGTCTGGAAAAGAAATCGAATCGCGATAGGGAAAGGCATCAGAACAATCCGAAACTACGATAAAGGCTGCTTCAGCTCGACTTTATTCACTTTCTCCTGATATTCCTGCAATTGTTTTTTAAAGGCCTCCATGTTCTCTGGTTTTACAGGCTCCGAAGGCGGAAAATCTTCCTGTAAATGATTGGTCTGGTTACCGTTTTTCCAGAAGCGGTAACACACATGCGGACCGGTTGCCAGACCCGTACTGCCCACATAACCGATGCAATCTCCCTGTCTTACAAACTGTCCGACCTTCGCATTGCGCTTACTCATGTGCAGGTACTGCGTGGTATAGGTGCTGTTGTGTTTGATCTTCACGAAATTCCCGTTGTATTGCGAATAGCTCGACGCGATCACCACCCCATCGCCGGTAGCCATGATCGGTGTTCCGGCCGGAGCAGCATAGTCGGTTCCCAGGTGAGGCTTGTTACGCTTTTGAACCGGATGAAACCGCTTCATGGTGAATCCGGAAGTTAACCGGCCGAATTTTAACGGTGATTTCAGGAAGGCTCTGCGTAAACTGTTCGCTTCAGCGTCGAAATAATCACCAATGCTGTCCTGTTCGAAATAACACGCGAAAAAATCTTTCCCATAATGATTAAAATTAGCCGCCAGTACCCTCCCCAATCCGATTGATTTTCCGTCAACGAACTTCTCTTCATAAACCACCTTGAACCAATCTCCTTTTTGAATGCGATAAAAATCGATGGTCCAGGCAAATACGTCGGCCATCTCAATGGCCAGGATCGGCGTTACGTTCGCATCGTCGAGGGTTTGGTAGAGTGATGACTGAATGATCCCCGAGGCTGAACGGGTTTTTACTTCCACTTCTTTTTCTCCTTTGTAGATCGTGATCGAATCGCGCATGTCGAACACCACATAATCGACCGCGTTGGGCTCATAAATAAAACACTGAGCCTTCCCGTTGGAATCGTTGCTGCACAAGATGGTATAATTCTTCCCGGCAGCAATTTTTCGCACATCGAAGATCTCCCTGGACATTTTAGCCAACTCATCGATCTTAGGATAAGGTATCTTATATTTCAGAAGAATGTTCGCTAAGAATTCGTTGGGTTGAATCACGTCTTTATACACCGTAAAAGAATCGAGGTTGAAGCCGTACTCGATCTCCGGTTCTTCCACAATGGTGTCCTGAACGATAACAGGTGGTGTGTGAGTTTGTTGTCCGGCGGGCAGGAAATAAACGATCACTAAAATAATCCCTATTGCTGCGATCAACGCTATGGCTATCTTTCCCTTTTTCGACATGAAGCCATAAAAATAGGGCGATGAATGTCTTCATCGCCCTTATTCCGTATTCTTTTTTACACAAGCCGTTGTTTATTCTACCTTGGCCAGCGGATTGGCTAAACCGGTTGCCTTGGTCAGCTCGAACTTAATGGAGCCGATCAGCACTTTGCCCTGAGCCACCAGTGGAATTTTATTTTCATCGTCTGAGATCCACACCGAAACATCTTCCTCATCTTTGAATAACCTTCCGGCCTGAACAACAGGGCAAAATTTCAGGGCCTTGTATTTTTGTCCGCCCACTTTCACTTCATCTTTACCGAGGTATCTGATTTTTAGCGGCCATAGCTCATCATCAACGAATGACCAAACAGTAAAAATCTCTCCTTTTTTGGCGTCGGTATAATCGATAGCACGAGCATAATAGAACGCCGACAGCATATCCTGAACTCCTGAAGGCACCTCAAAGGTTTTTCCTTCACCGTTATCGATCTTGTTTTTGGTCTGCTGGAACTTATACGTTTGCTTGATCTCGTAACCACCTTCACTTACATCACGCACAAACATCCAGGGGAAAAGTCCGTCCACATCCACAAAGGTTTCGTAGCGGTCGCGTACTTTAAAGAACCAGTCGAATGCACCGATGCTTTTTCCGGAACCGACAATGTGGTACACTTCCCTTCCGGCAATTTTCTTATCGAATCTATTGACTTCTAATGTAGCTGTTCCGGCGTTGAGCATGCCATAATGTAAACGGTAATGCAATGCCTCCCCGGCTTTAAAGGCCTTGTTATCGATAGTTCTTAATTTTTCGGGGGAAACCTCTTCCGTAATTCCCTGGGGAATGTTCTGTTTGGTAAAGCCAAAAGCAATAAACGCAATGGCTGATGCTGCTAGTATTACTTTAGTTTTCATAAGTTAAGTTTTTGAGTGTATTCGGATAAAAACAAAGTCTGTGCCAATGTTTTAATAAATACGCTAAAACTTCAATTATGTTGTGAAAAACCCGGCCCCGAAAATTTTCGGGGCCGGGACTCCATGTGTTATTGTTTGGAGATCTTGTGGGTACTGATTCCCTGACCGGTTTGAACCTGCAGCACATACATGCCATTGGCAAAAGGAGTCAAATCGATCTGCATATTGGATGTCGTGATGTTGGATTCGTTCAGGACCAGCTTACCCTGAATGTCTGTTACGGTTAAAGCCTGAACATCGGTTGCTGTTCCGAAATCAATGGTAAACAGCCCTTCGGTTGGGTTCGGGTAAACTTTAACTGCTTCATCAGATAACTCACCAATGCCGGTTGGTGAAACGATAGTGAAATTGGATGAATTTACCGCGTAGAAAATGTTCCCGACGCTTCTTACCATAATCCTTGCCTGGGTTGTGGCAGATGACCATGGAACCGTGATGGTTTCGGAACCGTCGTTAGGCGTGTTCCAAATTAAACCCATCGGCCAGGTTGCACCGCCGTCGAGCGACAATAAAATATCCACGTTGGCTGTGCTTACAGGAGCCGATGTGGTATTAGCCACATTCCAGGTTACGGTTTCCGATCCCTGTACGTTCCAGGTTACGTTCGAAGTTTGAGAAGTCACTTCAAACGGGCCCTTGGTCCCGTCAACGGTCACCACCATTTTATCGATGTTGTTTTGTCCTCCGCCGGCAACATTATCACGAACGGTCAGGCTCATGTTCATTACACCTCCCTGAGTCAATACCGTTTCCCACTGTGTCGTCAAATTTCCGGCCAGCACATCAGCCATTTTAGGAATGAATCGCAGGTTTGAATTGGTCGGAGGCAATGAACGGAAAGACGGCGACATGCCACTGGTCGGTGTACTGGTAACACTGGTTTTGGACTCAAATCCCTGGTCGGCCTGCTCCCAGCAATAGGTAAGCACATCTCCGGCATCGGCGTCGGTAGCTGTACCCATCAGGAAATAAGCCGTACTGTGCGGAATGGTATAATCCGATCCGGCATTAGCCACCGGTGCATTGTTTGATATGGAGGAATTCACCTGGCAGCTGGTTCCGCCTACATAAGACGTTACCTGTTCGATGCTGAAGAAATGGAAATAGGCATCGCTATGTGCCTGTACATCCGAAGCTCCGGTAATTCCGGCATATCCCATAATGGTACTTCCGCTACCGGGTTCCATTTGAGCTCCTGTTCCTTCCGGGAAGAAACTGTGCGTAAAGGTATGGTTGGCACCGAACTGATGCCCCATCTCATGAGCCACGTAATCGATATCGAAGAAATCGCCCTGAGGTGTAACATGCGATGTAAACCCACTTCCTTTTTGACCGTTAACGCATACACAACCAATGCAGCCGGCATTTCCGTTGCTGTTGGTTTCCTGATGTACGAGGTGTCCGATGTCGTAGTTGGCTTCACCGATCACACTGGTTAACGTGTTTTGCAATTCGGTGTTCAGGTTACTTCCGTAGGGATCTGTAGCGGCATTCGTATAGATCACATTGTCGTTGTTGGAGATCAACACCATGGTAATGGCGAAATCCGTTTCATATACCCCGTTTACGCGGGTCATGGTGTTGTTCATGGCTGCAAGCGCGGCAGGTTTTGTTCCCCCATGGTAAGCGGTGTATTCACCGGTTGCAGACATGGCCAGATCGAACGTTCGAAGCACCTGATCGTTAGCATCCTTGTTTCCGAAAGCCCCTTTTTGTAGAGCCAGTGGCATATCGTTGGTCATACACCGGAAGGTGTTCGTTCTTACCTCGTTGTTACTTCTCGAATAGATTGCGTAATGGTTCAGATCGGCCGTGTAAGGCTCAATAAACATGGTTTGTTCACCGCCCATGATCATGGCGCTCAGGCCTTTTTGCGGTGATGTACTGAAGCGTACTTTCTTCGTGTGACCGATGCCATACCCCACATAGGATTTGATTTGGGGATATTTCGCTGCCAGATCGGGATGCATTACCGGTGCCTCGAGCACACGGTAAGTTTCCAGTTGACCCTCCGCATTCGGAAAACTAATGGTTACTCCGCTTTTAGACGTTGCTTTCCCACGAAGTGGAGCAGCAGACAAAGCCGATGTGAATTGGTTGAAATCCAATTGGTAGATCAAGGCCGAATTTGGAGCATTTTGATCCTTGTATTTTTCCTGAAAAGCTACTTCCGAACGAGTAGTTTGATTCCAGGTGTTTTGTTTGGCGGATGCCTGAAATGCCAGGCCGGCCAGCAGA
>JAGQZT010000029.1 GCA_020435335.1 Flavobacteriales bacterium
CATGGTTCATGATGTAATGTTAGAGGTTTGAAATTTGCTCCCCAATATAGCAATGCCTCAGGGTGTATGCTGAAATAGTTATTGGATGAAATCGCTAGAATCGCATACATTGTTATGTTGAGATACCAAATAATTGGTGTGGCATAATAATGTTTGCCGACAAAAAATAAATCGAAGATTTGACCTCTTGAATTTTTAGCTTGCTGTTTTATTCTCTTGTTTTCCTTTTCATCTTCCGAAAAATCTGGGCAGTTATCATCAAAGTCGGCGAACTTATTGGTTAAGCCACACAGCAACCCTATGCTGAAATCCAACTTTCTGTTTTTGCAAACTTTACAGATTTCTAGCCTTTGTTCCTTATTCATTTATAGAGGTTGAAAATCTAAAATACGGATTTTGGATGACTTGGAAACAGGAGCCGATTAGTATATTCTTTCGCTAAAATAAATTTCTAGCTTGTGCCTATTATCTAACCCAACAAAAAAGCCCCGTTCCGATAACTATCGGAACGGGGCTTTTTGTGAATCGGATTACTCTTGTTTCCCTTTTGCAATGCCATACCAGTCGATTTTGCGCGACAGGTACATGACTACCGCCAGTACGATGAACAGGCCGATGCTGCCCATCAGCAGGGCGTGATCTTCCAGTTGCAGGATGGTGTAAATGAACCCGTAAAGCAGAACCAACACACCACTCATCAGCGCCGTGAGCTTACCGCTCTTAAAGATCGTGAACGAATACGCCGAGATCATGATGATGATGGCCGTACTCGAGATCAGGTAAGCCAGGTTAAAGTGGATCACTTCCGACAAGGATACCAGCAAGGCGTAGAAGATGGTGAGCGCCAAACCAACCAGAATGAACTGGATCGGGTGGATGCGCTTTTTGTTTCGGATTTCCACAAAGAAGAAGATCAGGAAGGTAAAGGAAATAAACATGATGGCATACTTGGCCGAACGCATCGATTTCTGATACTCATCCACCGGCAGGAGCAGGTCAACCCCAAAGGAATAATTGTAGATGTTGTGTGCATTGCCCAGCCATTCCTGCGGATAATTGCGGTTCAGGTGCAGCTCCTTCCAGTGTGCGGTAAATCCGTTCGGGCCGATCTCTCGCTCGTCGGGTAAGGAAGCGCCCGTAAAGCTCGGATGCGACCAGTCGGATCGTAAGGTGATGTTGGTCTCCTTACCAACAGGAATAAAGTTTAAGTAGTGGCTCCCGTTCAGGTTCAGGTCGAATGCAAAAGGATAATTCTTTCTCAGGGTCTTTTCTTCGGAATCAGTCTTAGCTTCGAGTAAATCGACCTTAGCCGAAACGCCGGAAGCGATGACATCGTTCGTAGGAATCCCCGGATTGAAAGCCACTTCCTGCGTGCCCCATTTCAGGTTGATGTTATCGCGGATTCCTTTCATGTCGGGAATACCAAAGGACACGAAGGCCTCCTCCCAGATCACATGATCGGGTTCGACCCCCAGTTTCTTGAAATCGGGAGCCGGAAATTCACCCTGAAGATGAAGCTGGGTGTTGTACACGATGATCTCGTAAATGCTGCGGTAGCGGATTTCCGGATTGAGGTCGCCCGCAATGGTGAGGTCGTCGGGCAGGAAATGGGCAAAGTGTTTGGTCTTGCTGTACTTGTAGATTTTTTCTTTGTTGTCGTAGTATTTGTTGAGGGTGTAGTAGGGAACGGTGAGGACCGGGCCGGAAATGGTTTGGGAATCGCCCCACTTGGAGCTCACTTCCCGGATCACGTCGCCCCGGCGGTATTCCCGCTCGCTGATCAGGCTTTGGATCATTGAAGTAGGGATGAGCAGAAGCAGCACGAGGATGGTGATCGACATCAGCCGGATGGTGATGGAGTTTCTGATCTTCTGATTGAATTTTTCGAAAGGTGTTGGTTGCTGGTTTTCCATAATGTAAGTTGTTAAAGTTTATTAGGAAACGGCAACCGATGGGTGGCATTATCTCATTAACATTTTTTATGAGAATAAAAAAAGGGGAGCGATGTGCTCCCCTTTGATATCTTGTTGTTGATCGTTATTTCTTAACCGTATCAACAATCGCTTTGAACGCTTCAGGATTGTTCATGGCTAAGTCGGCCAATACTTTTCTGTTCAACTGGATGTCTTTTTTAGCTAATTCACCCATAAACTTGGAGTAGGATAATCCATGCTCACGAACACCGGCATTGATCCGTTGGATCCACAATGCTCTGAAGTTTCTTTTCTTTTGTTTTCTTCCGATGTAGGCGTATACTCCTGCTTTCTCTACGGCATTCTTAGATACGGTCCATACATTCTTTCTTCTGCCAAAGTAACCTTTGGCTTGCTTCATTACTTTCTTTCTTCTAGCTCTTGAAGCGACAGCGTTAACTGATCTAGGCATTTTTTTACGTTTTTTGGTAGTTAGTGTTCGTTACGAATCTTTTGTTGAACTAAATACCTGGTTGTTTTTTTGTTAATTTACGATAACCGATTTTGTTAAAAGGGTTCGGAATTAAATTCCTAATTGTAATTTAATGTTCTTCTCATCTGCTTTATCCACAGTAGTGAACTTCGTTAAATTACGCTTTTGTTTCGTCGTTTTCTTAGTTAAGATGTGACTTTTAAAAGCATGTTTCCTTTTAATTTTCCCCGAACCAGTCAATCGGAATCTTTTTTTGGCACTGGCTCCGGTTTTCATTTTTGGCATACCTTAATGATTTATTGTTTACTTATTTAATTACTTACTTTTTCTTAGGAATCAGGAACATGATCATCCGCTTTCCTTCCATCTTCGGCATCGATTCCACGGTAGCGATGTCTTCCAACTCCTGGGCTAATTTTAAAAGAAGAATCTCTCCACGGTCTTTAAACACGATGGTTCTTCCTTTAAAGAAGACGAATGCTTTTACTTTAGCACCATCTTCGATGAACTTACGGGCATGTTTGGTTTTAAAATCAAAATCATGCTCGTCGGTGTTCGGCCCGAAACGGATCTCTTTGATCACAATTTTCTGGGCTTTGGCTTTAATTTCTTTTTGTTTCTTCTTCTGATTGTAAAGAAACTTCTTGTAGTCAATGATCTTACAAACCGGCGGAACGGCATTCGGAGAGATCTCTACCAGATCCAGTTCCTGTTCTTCAGCAAACTTCAATGCCTGAGCCAATGGGTACACTTTAGGTTCGATTCCATCCGCAACAACCCTCACTTCCTGAGCCCTGATGTGCTCATTGATCTTGTAGGGTTCTTCTTTCACCCGTCTGCCCCGGTAACCTCTATTTTGAAAATTCTTAGCTATTTCTAGTCCTCCTAATTGGTTGTTAAATCGTTTTCTATTTCTTTTTTAATCAGTTCGGCGAAGGCTTCCGCGGTAAATGTGCCGATGTCTCCTTCTCCGTGTTTTCGTACCGACAGCTGTCCGCTTTCCACTTCTTTCTCCCCGATAATCAGCATGAAAGGCACTTTTTTAACCTCCGCATCCCTGATTTTTCGACCCACTTTTTCGTTTCTGTCGTCAACGAAGCCGCGAATATCGTAAATATTTAGCGAATTTAAAATATTTTGTGCGTTTTCATTGTATTTATCACTGATCGGTAAAATCGCTACCTGATCGGGTGTGAGCCACAACGGGAAGTTCCCGCCACAGTGTTCGATCAGCACCGCTACGAAACGTTCCATCGAACCGAAAGGTGCCCGGTGGATCATCACCGGTCTATGCATCTCATTATCAGCTCCTTTGTACTCCAATTCAAAGCGTTCCGGCAGGTTGTAATCCACCTGAATGGTTCCCAGCTGCCAGCTTCTGCCCAGCGCATCCTTCACCATAAAGTCAAGTTTCGGTCCGTAGAAAGCCGCTTCGCCGTATTCTACTACCGTATTCTCGATCTTGCCTTTTACGGCATTGATGATGGCCTGCTCGGCTTTCTCCCAGTTCTCTTCGGAACCGATGTACTTGCTGCGGTCTTCCTGGTCACGCAGGGAGATCTGAGCGGTATAATCGTTAAATCCTAAGCTTTTCAATACGTGGAACACGATGTCGATCACTTTACGGAACTCTTCCTCCACCTGGTCGGGTCGGCAAAACAAATGCGCATCGTCTTGCGTAAATCCACGTACCCGGGTTAATCCGTGCAGCTCGCCACTTTGTTCGTAGCGGTAAACCGTTCCGAATTCGGCAAAACGGATCGGCAGGTCCTTGTAAGAACGGGGCGACGATTTGTAAATCTCACAGTGGTGCGGACAGTTCATTGGTTTCAGCAGAAACTCTTCGCCCTCGTGTGGGGTTAAGATCGGCTGGAACGAATCGGCTCCGTACTTGGCGTAGTGTCCGGAAGTGACGTAGAGATCCTTGTGCCCGATATGCGGTGTGATTACCGGTACGTAACCGGCTTCCAGTTGTTTTTTCTTTAAAAATTGCTCCAAACGCTCACGCAGCATGGCTCCTTTCGGTAACCATAAGGGCAATCCCATACCTACTTTTTCGGAGAAGGTGAACAGTTCCAGTTCTTTCCCGAGTTTACGGTGGTCACGCTGCCTGGCTTGCTCCAGCAATTCCAGGTATTCGGTAAGCATGCCTTGTTTCGGGAAGGAAATGCCGTATACCCGAATCAGTTGTTGCTTGGTTTGATCGGCACGCCAGTAAGCTCCGGCCACATTCATGATCTTCACGGCTTTCACGATACCCGTATTCGGGATGTGTCCGCCGCGGCAAAGATCCGTGAAATCGGAGTGGTCGCAGAAGGTGATCTCCCCGTCGTTCAGGTTCTCGATCAGTTCCACTTTAAACTCATTGCCTTCGGCTTTGTATTTGGCGAGCGCGTCAGCTTTGCTTACTTCACGCATTTTGAAATCAGCCTTTTCACGGGCCAGTTCCAGGAATTTATCTTCAATCTTCTTGAAATCCTCTTCCCGGATGGTGTGCTCACCGCTGTCTACATCGTAGTAAAAGCCATTTTCGATGGCCGGACCAATGGTCAGTTTAATGCCGGGATACAGTTTTTCCAGGGCTTGAGCCAGGATGTGGGCGGAAGAGTGCCAGAAAGCTTTCTTGCCTTCGGCATCGTTAAAGGTGTATAAGGTAACCTGTGCATCGGTGGTGATCGGGGTGGTCACTTCAACGGTTTGATCGTTCACTTTTGCTGAAATCACGTTGCGTGCCAGGCCTTCACTAATGCCCAGTGCGACATCCATGGGTGTGCTCCCTTTCGGGTATGCTTTCACGGCACCATCGGGTAAGGTTACTTTAATCATCTTCAATACTAATTTAGGGCGACAAAGGTAATTCTTTTAATTATGAATCGGGAATAATGAAATGCGAATTTTAAAGGAAAGGGAGGAAGTTGTATTTTTGACCAGGGAATTCATTCTCGATACAATTTTTGATTTGTCAGTTCGAGTGTTACGCTTTGCGTGATGTATCGAGAACCAAATCAAAAATCACTCGAATAGACAATTTCAAGGGATCAAGATTAATATGGATAAAAGGATACTTAAATTCATTCAGGGTAACAAGGTGTTTGCGATGTGTACTACATCTGAAAATCAACCTTACTGCGCTTCTTGTTTCTACGCATTCGATGAAGAGCATCACCTGCTGATCTTTGCGTCCGACGACCACACGAACCACATTCAACAAGCAGTGGCTAATCCCAAAGTGGCCGGAACCATCAATACGGAAACAACAACCGTAGCGAAGATTCAGGGCATCCAGTTTACGGGGGTTTTTATCGCTCCGGATGACGAGCAGGCCAAGTCCTTTTACAAGGTGTATTACAAACGCTTTCCTTTCGCGAAAGCCAAACCCTCACCGATCTGGGGTATCCAACTGAATTGGATCAAAATGACGGATAATACCCTTGGTTTTGGGAAGAAATTGGTGTGGGAGAATGTATAATTAACGTCTGAGGTTCCCGTCAAAACAATTATCTCTCTGCATTTTTTGTGTCAGATCATAGTAAAGTCTGCCAAGATTTTTATAATTATCTGAGTCAAAAAAATGAACATAGTGGGCGTAGTATTTGCACCAATGTTGGTCTGACTCACTCAAAGTATGTTTTTCAAAATAATACAATTGGGCAAACCTTATAGTAATTTGTATTCTGTTTATTACATCAGGAACTTCAGAAATGGATTTGTTATTAAACCCTAATAGATTTAACTCGGTTTCGATTTCTTTTAAAATATTAATAATTGATTTATCCATTTTTGAGATACTTATTTTAAAACTCAAAATGAAACTTCACGTTCAGCTGTCGGGAGGTGAGGTAGTTCGGTACGGCATACTTTCGGCCGGTCACGTCTTCGATCCACAAATAGGAGATCACGTTATTGATCTGCAATAAATTAAATACTTCTGCGCTCACCCAAATGTTCTTGAACCCGCCGATCACCTTGCTCTTCACTTCTTTATCCTCGCTCTTCAGCAAGTAGGAGAAGCCCATATCCACCCGTCGGTAGGGCGGAATCCGGAAGGTGGCCTTGTAGCGTTCGTGCGATCCGGTCGGACCGAAGGGTAATCCCGTGGCATAATATAAAGCAATGTGCATTTTCAGGCTCGGCAACTTCGGCAGGTAATCCTGGAAGAACAGCGAGAAATTCACCCGCTGGTCGGTCGGACGCGGAATCCAGCCCGGATAAGTCGTGAAGCTGTCTACCGCCACATTGTTGGTTGTGTACCCGGGAACGATCGTATCGCCGTCGCTGTTCAGGTAAGTATTGTAACTGTCGTCGGTCAGGTCTTCCATGGTTTTCATCACGCTCATGCTGAACCACGATTCCACGCCTTTCACAAACTCTCCGTTGATCTTGAAGTCCACCCCGGCGGCATAAGCATTGGCGTTGTTGGTGGCGTAGTAACGGATGCGCACGTTGTCCAC
>JAGQZT010000004.1 GCA_020435335.1 Flavobacteriales bacterium
AATTTAGGATACCGGCTCAGCAGCTGATTTTCCTGGGCAATTTTAAGCCCTAAACCGGCAGCCGTTAACGATGAATCGAGGTAGCTTCCATCTGTCGCCCCCAACTCGGCATATTGTGCAGCGGCACCGTACAAGATCGAGGTTTGGATAAAAGGATCATCAATCCGGGGAACGAGTTCCATGGATTTCCGGGTATAGAACAGCACTTCCTTTTTTTGTTCCTGTTGCCCAAAAACGGAGGCGATGTTCATGTAACTCGAGCCCAACCCGTTGTAATCTTTAATTTGCTCATAAAAGTTTGCCGAAAGGATAAAATGTTCCAGGGCTTTTTTCAGGTCGTCCAACTGGTCGTAATTGTATCCGAACTTGTTGTGCAGGTAGGCCATGCGGGAAGTATCCGAAAGAGCTTCCGCTTTTTCGAGAGCCTTATTCCATACCTCAAAAGACCGGTCGAATTCGTGTTGCTTGGCATACCCTATTCCGAGGTAGGTAAGCGCGTCGACCCATCGTTTTTCGTAGTTTTTTTTCTCAGACAGGTCGATGGCGAGGTTCATGTATTTCACCAATGCTTCGATGTCGTTGAGCTGGGTGTAGGACAACTCCCCGACACGCATATAGGCATCGACCAGAGCCGTATCCCTGAGTTGCGGCAATTCCCGCTTTAAGCTATCGATTGCGGGTAACTGAGCCGTAACCGACAACAAGAAGCCTACTACAAATCCTATGGACAGAACGTATTTCACGGTATCAAAGATATGATTTTGCCGGAGTGAATTGCTTTTGTATGAAAAACCCGTTGTTATGATCCGTTTAACACGATTTAATCATTACGTGTTCTTACATAAACTAAAATACGTATTTCATGGTATCCAACACAACCCTATTCTTTTTAACTTGAAAGCGTCAATATCACATTTCAGAAATGCAATCAGAGAGAATCAAAACCAGCGGAATAACTACTCAACAGCAGTCATCCGGGCGTGCACAAACGGTTCAGTTTAAAGACTATCGTTCCGAGAACTCGGCGCAGTTGAAAGTCATTCGATTAGCAAACAATGCCTCGGCTAATGCGGTGATCCAACGGGTTACAAGTATTAAATACGATACAACTGCTTTTGATATGGAAACGGGTGACAAAAAGGAGATTGTAGGAAAAAAAATGGAAGCTACATTGGATCCGAATGATAAAGTCCGTGGTTCCGCTCCCGGAGATGGAGTTCAAGCTGAATTGATGGGTTTATTAAAAGCAAACGGCTACAAGCGAATGGTTCGGGGACACCTGCTAAATGGGCAGTTGGGCGGACTGGGAATTGCTGCCAACTTGTTCCCCATTACAACACAGGCTAATGCGAAACATAAAAACCATGTGGAAAACCCGATCAAGGATCAAGTTACCAAAGGAAAGGAAATAAAATATGTTGTTACCGTGCAATCCCAAAACAAAATGAGTAACCCCAATGCAAATTTTGTGTGTGATGCCCGTGCAACGGATGGTTCCTGGAGCAGAAGTGAGGTGATCCAATCCGCTCCGGGAAAAACAGCCACAAGAGGAGCCAACATAGAAGGAGCAACCACGATGAATACAGATAGCATGTCGTTTAAATCGAGTAGTTTGCCGAAAGGATGGGGAGAAAAAGGCAGAGGGTACAGTGATAACGCGGATCATAACAACACTGTTGGAAAATCCTCATTTTCTTTCAATGGCGATGCCCACGCCATTGACAGTTCATTGTATGCCAAAGGTGCTCACTTCAAATCCGGAGTCATTGACCGGCAAGAATATGCCAATGAACTTATTGGAAAATATAATGGAGACCCAACCAACAAATGGCCCATTTATTTTTCCGGAAAACCATATACCAGCCAGGAGTTAGAAGACTACATCGACACGGCTCCTTCTGGTATTGTAGAAGCAATAATCAGTAAACTGGAAGCTTTATTATAGACTCTTATGCATCAACATCATTTTAATAAACCTGTTCAGACTAAGACAGACACGTTAGCCAAGAGCATTCAATCTGTTCAATTTAAAGACAACCGTTCCGAAAGTACCGTGCAACTGAAAGTCCAGCAAATGGCCAACTCGTCCGTTCAGCTCCGGGAAAACAAGACCGGTATGCCTGATAATTTAAAATCAGGTATTGAAAGTTTATCCGGTATGGACATGAGCGATGTAAAAGTGCATTACAACTCCTCCCAACCTGCACAATTGCAGGCTCATGCCTTTGCCCAGGGCAACCAGATTCACCTATCTCCGGGACAGGAGAGACACCTCCCTCACGAGGCCTGGCATGTGGTGCAGCAGAAACAAGGAAGGGTTGCACCAACTAAACAGCTCAAAGGTAAAGTAAATATTAACGACGATGCCGGATTGGAAAAAGAAGCGGATGTGATGGGGGCTA
>JAGQZT010000030.1 GCA_020435335.1 Flavobacteriales bacterium
CAATGCAACTTGTAGCCGCGACGAACAACAAAAATAAAATTAAGGAAATTAAACCATTGCTTCCTCATTCCGTCGAGTTGTTGCTTCTTTCCGACATCAACTGCCTGGAAGACATTCCGGAAACCTCACCGACGATTCAGGGCAATGCCATCCAAAAAGCACAGTACATTTACAACAAGTACGGCTGCAATTGTTTTGCCGACGACACTGGCCTGGAGATCGAAGCACTGAACGGCGAACCGGGTGTTTATTCCGCCCGCTATGCCGGAGCACAAAAAGACGCCAACGATAACATGGATCTCGTGTTAAAAAAACTGGATGGCGTTTCCAACCGAAAAGCCAGATTCATCACGGTTATTGCTCTGATCATTGACGGAAACCTGACCTGTTTCGAAGGCATTGTAAATGGGGAAATAACACCTGACAAAAGCGGAATGGAAGGCTTCGGCTACGACCCGATCTTCCGCCCCGAGGGTTATGACATCACCTTTTCGGAAATGGCCCTCGATCAAAAGAACCGGATCAGCCACAGGGGAAAAGCTACTCAAAAGCTGGTTGATTTCCTGACTAGGAATTCACTTCAATAATTTCCGACAATAACGCTTTCAGCGGAATGCCTTCGTAAGCCGCCATCTGTGGAATCAGGCTCTCGGCACTCATCCCGGGAACGGTATTGATCTCAATAAGATAGGGTTCATCTCCCTGAACGATGTAATCGGCCCGGCAAATCCCGTCCAGATCCAGCAGTTCATAGATTCGTTTGGTTTGTTTTTTTACCTGCTGCTCCAATTCCGGTGTTAAATCCGCAGGTGTGATCTCTTCCGACTCTCCTTTATACTTGGCATCAAAATCAAAGAATTCGTTCCGGGTAACAATCTCCGTAATCGGCAACACCTTTACCCCTTCTCTTCCTTTAAAAACACCATTGGTGACCTCCCGACCCTGCATAAACCGTTCGATAACCGCCTGGGTTCCGTGTTCAAGAGCCAACCTGACTGCAGCTTCCAGTTCCTGTTCGGCTTTTACTTTGGTAACCCCGAAACTACTCCCTCCGTCAGCCGGCTTCACAAAACAGGGCAAACCTACCCGGGATATGATCCCCGCAACATCAATTTGCTGATTCTTTCTCACCAACACGGCATCGGCCACCTTAACCCCGAAGTTTCTGAGGTACTGATTACAAACAAACTTATTGAACGTAAGCGTCGATGCCAGATGGCTGCACGTCGAATACGGCATACCGATCATATCGAAATACGCCTGCAGCTTCCCGTCTTCTCCAGGCGTACCGTGAATCATGATAAACGCAAAATCAAACCTGAGCCCGGGTATCGAAAAATTGCTGCGGTCTACTTCAACCTGCTCATCATTGTAAAAAGCATACCACCCTGCGTCATCAATTCTCACCTTTACGGGATGATAGTTATCCCTGTCCAGGTTTTGAAACACAGTCTCTGAGCTTTTTAAGGAGATGACCTTCTCATGGCTGTACCCTCCTTCTATTACGGCAATGTTCAGCATAGTTAATAAACTTAGGTTGTACCAAATTTATTGGATTGGCCGGAAAAACTTTAGCGGAGATAAAATAAATATGAATATTTGTTTGTTAACTAAATCTGTAATTTCAACCTGTTGAACCCCTAATCCTTTTTACTTTTATAAACAGCAATGGCCGAGCAGACAATCATCATATCCGTTACCAACGACCTGACGACCGACCAGCGGGTGGCACGTATATGCGACACCTACGTGGAAATGGGCTTTCAGGTGCTGCTGGTGGGAAGAAAACTCGGAAGCTCGCAACCCGTAAAAAGGAATTACCGAACCAGGCGTTTTAGGCTCTGGTTCAATAAAGGTCCCTTATTCTATGCCAATTACAACATCCGCTTATTCTTTTTTCTGCTGTTTACCAAATCCGGCCTGCTCTGGAGCAATGATCTGGATACACTCCCTGCCAATTACCTGGCTTCCAGCTGGAAAAAAACCAAACTGATCTACGACAGCCATGAGTACTTTACAGAGGTTCCGGAACTCATTGACCGGCCTCGGGTAAAACGTTTCTGGAAACGCATCGAACGCCGGATTCTGCCCAGACTTCAACACATCATTACCGTTAGCCCATCCATCGCCGAACAGTATCAAAGTGAATACGGAATTACGGTTCAGGTTGTCCGAAACCTGCCCGAATTGAGCCGGAAAAAAGTCGCTGTTCCCGACCTGCATCAGGATAATCGGAAGATCATCATTTATCAGGGTGCTATTAACGTGAACCGTGGCATTGAGTTTATGGTAAAAGCGATGCACTACGTTGACAACTGCGTGCTGTACCTGGCCGGAAAAGGTGATCTTTCGGCTCAAATTGAGGCGCTGATCGAACAAGAAAAGCTGCAGAACAACGTGATCATGCTGGGTGAAATTCCTCAGGAAGAGCTTCATGGCTACACCATCCAGGCCCACCTGGGGCTGAGTCTGGAAGAGGACCGCGGACTGAATTACCGTTTTGCCCTGCCGAACAAGCTGTTCAACTACATCCACGCCGGAGTACCGGTGCTGGTAAGCGACCTGCCTGAAATGAAAGGACTGGTAGCTCAATATGCCGTGGGTGACTGGATTTCAACACATGAACCGGAACAAATTGCTCAAAAAATCGAATCCATGCTTCGGGATGAACAATATCAGCTCTGGAAATCGAATTGTTTGAAAGCAAAAGAGGAACTTTGCTGGGAAAAGGAAAAAGAAGTGATTCGACATTTAATTTGAAAGCCATCAACATCATAGCATTCGACGTGCCCTTTCCGGCAAATTACGGCGGCGTAATTGATGTGTTCTACAAAATCAAATCGCTCCATCAGGCCGGGATAAAAATCCATTTGCATTGTTTCGAATACGGACGGGGACAACAAAAGGAACTGGATAAATATTGCGAAAGCGTAACCTACTACAAACGCCAGACCGGTACTTCTTCCATGCTCTCCAATCTGCCTTACATCGTTAAATCAAGAACCAGCAAAACCCTGAAATTAAATTTATTAAGCAATAATTTCCCCGTTCTTTTCGAAGGACTTCATTGCTGTTTCCTGCTGGATGACCCGGATTTTAAGGAGCGGTATAAAATCGTAAGAGCCCACAACGTGGAACACGATTATTATGCTCATCTGGCCAAAAATGAAACCCACAAAGTGCGTCAGCAATATTACCGCTCCGAAACCCGAAAACTACGGAAGTTTGAAAAGATCATTCAACATGCCGATCTATGCCTGACCATCTCCGAAAATGACCTGATCCATTTTCAGGAGACCTATCCGAAACTGAACTGTATGCTTGTTCCCGCATTTCATCAGAGTGATTCCGTGAACATCAAAGAAGGCCTGGGTGATTACGTGCTTTACCACGGCAACCTCAGTGTGAATGAAAACCAGAAAGCACTGGAATTCATCGTTGACAACGTCTTTAATAAACTGGACATCCCGCTGGTGGTGGCAGGATTGAATCCGGATAAAAACAGCCTCAAGCTGGTTGATAAGTATTCTCATGTCCGGCTGATTGAAAACCTGTCCGACAAAGACCTGAACCATCTGATTGCCAATGCTCAGATTAATTTTTTATATACCGCGCAGGCAACAGGGCTGAAGCTCAAATTATTGAATGCCCTTCATAACGGAAGGCATTGCGTAGTGAATTCCAAAATGGTGGTTAATTCTGATTTGGCGACCTGTTGTGAAGTGGAAGATCAGGTTAAACCGCTGCGGGTAATCATGAAAGATTTGATGGTAAAACCGGTATCCGAAAAATCGATAGCCCGGCGAAAAAAAGTACTGAAGCGTTACACGAATCAGCATCTGGCCGACTCGATCATCCACCAACTGGAAAACGTGAAAGCCTGGAAATAAGTCGAAATCTTAGCCGTTAATGGCCTCTACTTCCTTCACTTCCGGAAGCATATTCTTAAGCAGGTTTTCAATACCATGCTTGAGCGTCATGGTCGAGGAAGGACAACCGCTGCAGGAACCTTTAAGTACGACCTTAACCACCCCTTCATCGAATGAGTCCAGTTCGATAGCCCCGCCGTCGCTCTCAACGGCCGGACGAATATACTCATCCAGAATGCCGGCAATCCGCTTTTCAAAATCCGTAAACTCCCGTTGCTCCTGCTCATTGCTTTCCTGATCCGTGTCGGATGCCTGACTATCTTCCTGTCCATTCAGAAATTCCTCGCGGATCACTTCCATGCCTTCCGAGTTCAGAAAGGTTTTGATGAATTCACGCAGCTCCATCACCACATCAGTCCATTCCACCGCATCGGATTTGGTAATGGTCACAAAATTGCCGGAGATAAAAACACCATTCACAAACGGGAAAGCGAAAAGCCGTTCAGCCAGAGGCGATGGACCGCCAACCCGCTGGTGCGCCAGCACTTCAAACGATTTCTCACTGGGAACGAGCCACCGGTTCGATACAAATTTCATGGTGTTCGGATTTGGGGTCATTTCTGCATAAATCGTATAGGGTGCCTGTTTATCTTCCATGGTTTTCATTTTTTAACAAAGGTACTCAAGATTCACTATTATTTTTCATTTCCTGATCGTAAACAGTTTTTAGTTAACTTTGGAAGAACTACTAAACCGACCTATGAAACGAATTGCTTCATTACTCTTTGTTTTATCCTGCACCCTGATTGCCCATGCACAGCTTAATTTTTTCAGGTACGACAACATTGATGTGTTAAAAACCAATGGCGACACACTCTTTAATGCCTGGGCCGGTGGTTTTAACTCCGTGCAGTTTTCGGAGGTAGATCTTGATCTCGACGGCATCAAAGACCTGTTTGTATTCGACCGGACGGGTAACCGCATGAGTACCTTCATCAACAAAGGAACACCCAATCAGGTTGACTACAAACACAATCCGCTTTACCTTCAGTTTTTGCCCGACATGCAGCATTGGGTGCTGTTCCGGGATTTCAATTGTGATGGAAAAATGGACATTTTTACGTATTACAGTGGCGGTATTCGCATCTATAAAAACACCTCAACATCCATGCTTTCCTTCGCTATCGAAGACAGTCTGGTGTATTCCGATTACCAACCCGATTCAATTAACCCGAACTTGATTCCGCTTTACGTGAGCGGTGCAGACCTTCCGGCTATTGACGACATCGACAACGACGGTGACCTCGACATCCTGACCTTTGATGTAGCGGGAACACGGGTCGTTTACCACAAGAACATGGCCATGGAGAACTACGGCACCTGCG
The DNA here is from genome assembly GCA_020435335.1 of Flavobacteriales bacterium. Classification (GTDB taxonomy): domain Bacteria; phylum Bacteroidota; class Bacteroidia; order Flavobacteriales_E; family Vicingaceae. The sequence goes on from JAGQZT010000030.1 coordinate 5,255, forward strand.
ACAGCACGTCTTTCGAGCTGAAAAACAACTGCTGGGGATACATTAAGGAAAATCCATCCAGCAATACCGTGGTACTCTTCGACACCTGCTCCTTCAATGTCGGAAGCCCCGAAAAATTCTCAGGCGGCAACAAGCATTCCGGGTCAACCCTTCTCACCCTTGATGTGGATGGAAACAACTCCAAAGACCTCGTACTGGGCGATGTGGGTACCAACAACCTGTCCCTGTTATATAATTCGGACTTCAGCCCCAACTTAACCGCTTCTTCCATAACCAGCGTGGATACGGCATTCCCTGCCAACAACACCAGTACCATACCGGTAGACATGTATATTTTTCCGGCCGGATTTTACCTCGATGTAGATAACGACAACGTGAAAGATCTGATCAGTTCCACGAACTGTAGTTTCAACTGCCTGAACGACAGCAATGTGTGGCTCTATAAAAATTACAACGCCACCAATAACCCGGATTTTGGTTTTGAAACCAACTCCTTCCTGCAGGAACAAATGATCGAAGTCGGTGAAGGAGCCCACCCGGTTTTCTTCGATTACAATGCCGACGGCTTACTGGATATGGTTGTCGGAACCTATGGCGTTTTCAGCACGTCAACCGTACCCAATCATACCGCTTCACTCTGGCTGTATGAAAACATCGGAACAGCCAATTCCCCTGCCTTTCAGCTGGTAACGAAAGATTACCTGGGCATCTCATCCATCAACCTGGACATTAATTTTAATCAGCCGGCCGTAAGGCTTATGCCGACCTTTGGTGATCTCGACGGAGATGGAGATGAAGATTTGTTGATCGGTGATTTTTTCGGCTACCTGCATTTCTTCGAAAACACGGCAGGAATGGGCAATCCGGCTGTTTTTGTATTGAATCAGGTTCAATACCAAAGCATTGATGTGGGCTTGTATGCCGCACCTCAACTGATCGACCTGAATCGGGATAATTTGCTCGATCTGGTGATCGGTGAACGCTACGGAAACTTCCGGTATTATGAAAACACAGGAACATCGACATCACCTGTTTTCACTAAAATCACAGATACACTGGGCTATGTCAACACCAAAAGATCCTATGAATTCAGTGGAAACAGTACTCCGTTCATTTTCGACAATGCGGGGCAATATATGATGCTCTCCGGATCGGTTAACGGATACATCTACCATTTCGGAAACATCGATGGCAACCTGAACGGTACCTTTACCCTTGTCGATTCTACCTACCTCAACATTTGGGAAGGATCTCAAACCGCCATTCATGGAAATGATCTGGACAACGACGGAACCATCGACCTGCTGATTGGAAACTATTCCGGTGGCGTTGCTTTCTATAAAGGAGATAAACCCACAGCCATCGACGACATCCCTCAGCTGGAAGAGATCCTGCTCTACCCTAACCCGGCATATCAAACCCTTAACATCGATGTACGGAACAACAGCCTGAACCAGGCCAGACTGGAATTGATCGACCTGCTTGGTAAATCCATATTGGAAACCACATTACATAGTTCAAGGATCAGCCTGAATATTTCCGATCTGGCTCATGGTGTTTACCTGCTTAAATTCTCCAATGAACAGGGCAGTAAAGTGATGAAATTCATTAAACGCTAACCGGCCTATTCCTTCCGATCATCTCTAATTGGGATGTTATATACAACCTTTAGGGTTGTTTTTGCATCTTACTTAAATGTTAATTAATTTGAATATTAGCCCAAAAGCTATTAAATTGTCAGGCTCTAACTAAAACTATACCAAAAAAATGAGATCATTTTTCACTCTTCTTATCGGTGTTTCCTTGTCCTTATTTGTAACCGGACAAAATTACAATGCAAGAACCGGAAAGAACATTCCGATCAATAAAACAACCACTTCCAATTATAACATCACCCCTGTAGTCAACGCCAAACCGGCCACACAAATCGGTGGGCCCGTTGTATCGAAACAACCGGTAAGTACGTTGCAACAGTCGATCAACAACCTGGGAAATCCCTTCCCGGTTTCGTCACCGGCTAACATTGCTCCCAGCAAAATAATGCCTATGCCTGCCGGAACGGCTATCGGGCAAAACGGACCGGCTCCGACCATTGTAATTACACCGAATGGCCCAGCTACCGGAACAAAGAGTGCCGGCAACATCTCCAACAAGAGAAACCTCCCGTTAAATAGCAAGGGAAACCTGCTTTCGCCTGATGGCTATGAGATCACTTTCGATGTGCCTCAAACTTCCAAGAATTCGAACATGTGTAGTACACCTATGCCCGTTATGATTGACGCGAACAAGAATCCGGCTTGCGGGTATAACGTTCCCGAAGATGATGCTGCTGTAAGGGATGCTGCCGATACTGCAACCATCAAATATTTCCAGTTGATCTGGCACGTATTTACCGATGGAGGACCTTCCACCAACATCGATTCCACCAGGATTTATGACCTGATGCAGGAATTAAATGCCGACTATGCTTCCCACAACATGATCTTCTGCCGGGAAGCTACTTATTTCTACGAACGACCTCAATGGTATACTCATGATATGAACACGGAAGAATTTCCGATGAAAGATTCATTCAACATCCGTCCGACCGAAGTCATCAACATCTACGTTGTAGGAACTATGACAGCCGGTGGATATGCCCGGATGCCATACGACCCGAACGGAGGAACAGACCCTCATGGTGGTATCGTATTAGCCCGTGGCAACATGAGCATCGGTACACACACCCTTGCTCACGAAATGGGTCATACCTTCGGTTTATTCCACACCTTTAACGGTGTTTCCGAACGAACCACCTGCAGCAGTTGCTTTGAGCAGGTTCGGAATGCCAACGGTTCCAGTAATACGTCTGGTGTCCCTACTCCGCTCGGAGGTCCGTACACCAACGAAGGTGACCGCGAAGGTGACTGGTGTTCCGACACTCATCCTCACGCTCAGGATTCCTACCAGTGTCCCGGTCCTTCCGGACAAGCTGCCTGTGATGCGTTTGCCAGGGTACCGGCTAACTATCCGGTAGACAACCACATGTCCTATTCTTTCTGTACAACGCTCTTTACCAGTCAACAGGAACGCCGAATGCACGTGATGGTGGATCGTTACCTCACCAGCTGGACTGCCTACGGCGGCGGATTGTGCGGAGCCCTTCCTCCCAATGCAGATTTTGTTGGTACACCTACTACCTGGGTAGCTCCGAATAACGTTGCATTTACCGATCTTTCTCAACCAACTTCCATCATTACCAGCTGGACCTGGACTTTTGACGTAGCCGGTGGTAACGGGGTAACCTGTGCCGGTTGTGTTGGACCGAATGCAACTTACGTCGGACAAACTCCACCTGTTGTAACCTATCCTAACGTTGGTTTGTACACCGTTGAATTAACCGTAACCAGCGCCAACGGAAACGATACCGAAACCAAAGTCAACTACATCGAAGTGGTTGCCCCCGCAGGTGATTGTGACACACTCGACACCGATTGGCTTACTCCAACTCCAACAGTAACATTCTACAATGGTACCTTTGGACACATGACCGGTGTTCCGGCTGAAGCCAGTGCTGCAGCTATTGACCCCGCCGGGTTCTATCAACAATACTTTACACCGAATCCCGGGTCATCCATTGTCGGAGCCTTAACCGTTGGACTCGGTGTTTTGAACGACCCTAATGATAACATGACCTTCCAAATTGTCGTTTATGAGGACGATGCCGGAAACCCGGGATTCCCGGATTGGGGTGCTGGACCCGCTGCCGTAAGGGCATTCTCTCCGACCCAAGTAGGTGTTCCGACAGGTGCTTCTTATGGGGTATTCACCATCCCATTTACCTGTGCTCCTACAATTGCCGGAACCACTTTCCACGTGGGTGTGGAAATGTTCCCCGGTGATGCTACCGATGAACTCGTACTTGTTTCCAACCAGAACGGACAAGGTGGTTCTCCTTTAACCAACACGTATTTAGGCACATTCTGTGCTCCCGAAGATTATAATGTCGCCGGTCATAATTGTGGTTATGCAGCCATCGATTTCGACCTCTATTGTTACCCGCAAATGGGCTGGTACCGTCCAACAGGTCTTGCTTTAGGATACAATGAAACTGTAAATTGTGATACTACGGACGTAACCATCTTTACCGGAACACTCTATGACGGAGCCGGATGTGTGGCACCTTCCGGACCGAACCCGGGAATGGTGGGATGGACCTACATCTTTGCTGATGGAACTACCATCAACTCACCAACAGAAATCGCCACCCTTAACAGAACTTATACTGCTGCAGGACCTGATACCTTAACCATAATCGTATCAAACGACTGCGGCAGAACGGATACAACAACCTGGTATATTCCGTATAACTTTATGGCAACTCCCGACGCCGACTTTACCAAAGTGCAAAACAACCCGATCTGTATGGGCGCTCCGGGTGTTGACTTCAACGCGAATGTGAGCGGATATGCCGATTATACCTGGGACTTCGGCGACGGTACAACCCTGTCGTCCGGAAACTCACCAACAGTAAACCACATATATGGTACGCCCGGTCTTTATTATACGACCCTTACGGTTACTTCTCTGGGATACCAGCCGATAGATACCTTCTACCTCGAAGACTTCGAGTCCGGATGGCCGGCAGGTTATGCCCGAAGATCGAACGACGGGCTTACACCGAATGCAGCCATCACGCCTCCGTTTGGAGTTGGGAATAACTTTGCCTGGATACCGATAGATGCAGACGGCGACTTAAATACGGAGGCTGTCAGTACATCCTGGTACACAGCACCGGGAACTTCAGACGACTGGATGATGACCACAGCAATTGGTCCATTACCGGCCAATCAAATGCTAAGCTGGGAAGCTGAAGCAGCCAGTCAGGCCTTCCCCGATGGGTATGAAGTTCGGATCTCGACTTCACAACTGCCTGCAAGTACGGCCAACTACAGCACCTTACTTTTCTCAACAGCTGCTGAAAATGCATACCGGACAACGCATGCCGTTGATTTATCAAGCTATGCCGGACAAACCGTATACATTGCCTACCGAAACAATTCAAATGATCAGTTCCTGTTGTACATCGACAACATCCGTGTCGGAACCATCGGACCAGGATGTACTTCTACGGTTACCAAAACCGACTTTGTAGAAATTGTAAACTGTACGATCAACCCACCTCAGGCTGATCTGAACGCAACCGACTCTACGGGATGTGCGCCGCTTACCATTACCTTTACAGATAACACCTCACTGGGTGATCCGGCAACTTCCTGGTTGTGGAACTTTGGTGACGGTAACTTCTCCACACTGCAAAACCCTCCTGCTCATACATACACCACCCCTGGAACTTATTTTGTAAGCTTCCAGGCGTGTAATGCCGGTGGCTGTACAACCGATTACCTGACCGTTACGGTTGGTAATGCCGTAACCTCAAATGCAGGTACCGATCAAACCCTATGCGGTGGTACAACAGCCACACTGGCCGGTAACGATCCAACTCCTGATACCGGTATGTGGACTTTAATTTCAGGAAGCGGAACACCAACTACTCCTACCGCATTTAACTCCGGTGTTACCGGGCTCGCTGTGGGAACCAACGAATTCACCTGGACCATTACAGTAACAGGTTGTGTGTCTGTCGATACGGTGGCGATCATCATTGTAACCCCTCCAAATGCAGGAACCAACAACACATTAACTACATGCGCAACTAGTAGTTCTACCAATTTAATCACCTTATTAGGTACTCCTGATGCGGGTGGTACCTGGTACGGTCCTTCGGCTTTAGCTAACGGTGATCAGGGTACATTTAATCCGGCCACCAATGCTGCTGGTACCTACCTCTACGTAGTGACCGGTACGGCTCCGTGTCCGAATGATACCGCTCAAGTCGTTGTAACCGTAAATACTGCTCCAACTGCTGGTACTAATTCAACCTTAACCGCTTGTTCAAACGACGGTACTACGGATCTTATCACCTTGTTAGGTACTCCTGATGCTGGTGGTACCTGGTATGGTCCTTCGGCATTAGCTAA
>JAGQZT010000031.1 GCA_020435335.1 Flavobacteriales bacterium
ACGTTTGTATTACTACAAGACTCCTGTTCAACATTTTATTCACCAAAAAACGTCAACCATGCCTATCCTGAGATCAATCCTGTTTATTCCTTTATTTGTTTTCACACACTATGGATTTTCCCGCGCTGGCAATCAGTTCCCTGAATTGAAAGTAGAGAACCTGGAGCAGAAAGTGATTAATTTACCCGGGTTTTCAAAAGGGAAGTATTGCCTGATCGGATTGGCCTATTCCAAAAAAGCCGAAGCCGATATGCAGAGCTGGATGCAACCGGTGTATGATTTGTTTATCAATCAGAATACGTTTATTCCTGTTGATTATAATCTGGATGTATTTTTTGTGCCGATGTTTACCGGAACCAATCAGGTGATGTATCAAAGTGCGATGAAAAAAACGAAGGAAACCATCGATCCTGAGTTGGCGTCGCATGTGTTGTTCTACCAGGGGAGCATCGATGCATTGAAGTCTCCACTGAATTTAAAGGACAAAAACGTGCCTTATTTCTTCGTGTTGGACGAATCGGGTGAGATCGTGTATACGACTTCGGGGGCTTTTACTCAAAAGAAACTGGATCAGATTGAAAGGTTGGTATTAGAGTAGTTACTTCCTCGTATACTCATGCACAAATTCGCACAAGCGCTTCACGTTTTCCACGGGAGTTCCGGGTAAAATACCATGACCTAAGTTAAAGATGTGACCGGGTTTGCCTTTCACCGAATCCAGAATCTTTTTAGTCTTCCGTTCGATGACGTCCCAATCGGCGAATAAAGCTGTGGGGTCCAGGTTGCCCTGAACGGCTACTTCGTAGTTCAGTTCTTCCCATACTTTGGCCAGATCGGTTTTCCAGTCAATGGCAATCACATCCGGGTTGGCTTTACGCAGGCTTGGGATCAGATGGGCCGAATTCACACCCATGGAGATCAGCGGTACATTCGGGTATTTGCCTTTCACCACCTGCACCATTTTTTCCACGTGCGGATACACGTATTCATTGTAATCATCCACATCCAGGGCACCCACCCAACTGTCGAAGATCTGCACGGCCATGGCACCGCTTTCGATCTGGAAGTTAAGGTAATTGGCCATCACCGTAGCCAGTTTGTCCATGAGTAAATGCCAGGTTTTTGGTTCGTTGTACATGAAGGCTTTCATCTTCTCATAGTTTTTCGAGGGGCCGCCTTCGATCATGTAGCTGGCTAAGGTAAACGGAGCACCGACAAAACCGATACAGGGAACATTCAGTTCGCCTTTCAGGATGGTTAATGCCTTTCCGGTGTACCACATTTCGGTAGCCGGGTCGACCACTTTCAGTTTCTCCACATCGGCAACGGTGCGTATCGGATTGTGGATGAGCGGGCCGTAGCCTTTCTTGTATTCAAAACTGATGCCCATCGGTCCGAGCGGGATCAGGATATCGGAAAAGATGATGGCTGAATCCAGTTCGAATTGATTGATCGGAAGCAGGGTCACTTCGGCACTGACTTCAGGAATGGTACTGATCTCGATGATGCTGTACTTTTCCTTGATCTTCATGTATTCCTTTTGGTAGCGTCCTGCCTGACGGGCCAGCCATAAAGGTGTGTATGGAGTTTCTTCCCTTCTGCAGGCTTTTAGAAAATTGTCGTTGAATGTAGTCATATATCTTATTGTCTGTCATGCCGGGCCTGACCCGGAATCTCTTTTAATCATAATATTAGTTAATCATCTTCATAGCAGTATGAATAGCTGTTTTCAATTTTTCCAGATCCGCTTCACTCAATGCGGAACTCAGGAACCACGCTTCAAACTGGCTTGGCGGGATGTAAACGCCGTTCTCGATTAGTCCCCAGAAAAATTTGGTGAACCGTTCCGTATCACAAGCTTGAGCCTCCGTGAAGTTGGTGATAATCTGACCGGAGAAGAACGGATTGATCATCGATCCGAATCGGTTTACGGTTAATTCGATGCCATTTTCCAGGGCAGCTTCAAGTAAAGTGTTTTCAAGTATCTCAGCCTGGCGGTTGAACCGGTCGTAAGGATTTTGAGCTTTCAGTTCCGTAAGGGTAGAAATACCGGCGGCCATAGCTACGGGATTCCCGGATAACGTTCCGGCCTGATACATCCCTCCGAGCGGGGCAACCATCTCCATGATTTCGTTGCGGGCACCATAAGCACCAACCGGGAAGCCGCCACCGATCACTTTACCCAAACAAGTGATGTCGGCCTCAATGCCGAGTAATTCCTGTGCTCCGCCGAATGTTGAGCGGAAACCGGTCATTACTTCATCGATGACCAGTAAAATACCGTTTTCTTTGGTGATCTGGCGCAGTTCCCTGATGAAGGAGTCGGTTGGTAGCACAACGCCCATGTTACCGGCAATCGGTTCAATGAAAACTGCGGCAATATCATCGCATTCGGCGATGTGTTTTTTAACGGAATCGATGTCGTTGTACTCGGCGATCAGGGTATTCTTTACTGCGTCGGCAGGAACACCTTTACTTCCGGGAAGACTAAGAGTCGCTAAGCCACTGCCTGCAGCAACCAGTAAGGCGTCGGAATGTCCGTGGTAGCAACCGGCAAATTTCACGATGTGGTTCTTGCCAGTATAGGCTCTGGCTAAACGAATGGCACTCAAAACGGCTTCCGTTCCGGAGTTTACGAAACGAACTTTGTCCATACCGGGGAAAGCATCACACACCATTTCAGCCAGTTTGATCTCGTCGGCTGTGCTGGCGCCGTAGCTGAAACCGGTATTCACTTGTTTTTGAACGGCATCGATCACTTTCGGGTGTCCGTGGCCGAGGATCATGGGGCCGTAAGACAAGACCAGATCAATGTACTCATTGCCATCCACATCATATATTTTTGATCCCTGAGCACGTTCCATAAAAAGCGGATTACCACCCACGGATTTGAATGCTCGTACGGGTGAGTTAACGGCTCCTACCAAATGTTTTTGTCCTTCGTTGTATAATTCCTGAGATCGTTTGTTGTTCATGTTTTTCTTTTTTGTGCTGTCGATCTTGTGGAGACATCTTCTAAGACTGTAAGAGGATTCCTCGACAAGGCTCGGAATGACTTTAGTTAGTATTCAATACTTTGGCTGCTTCTTTCGCAAAATAAGTAATGATGATGTCGGCTCCGGCCCGTTTGATGGAGAGCAGGGTTTCCATCATCACTTTTTGTTCGTCGATCCAGCCGTTTTTTCCGGCCGCTTTGATCATGGAGTATTCGCCGCTTACATTGTAGGCTGCAATGGGAAGGTTGAAGTTGTTTTTCAGATCCCGGATGATGTCGAGGTAGGATAAGGCCGGTTTCACCATGAGGATGGCGGCACCTTCGTCGGCATCGGCCTGAGCTTCGTTCAGGGCTTCGTTCCGGTTGGCCGGATCCATCTGGTAGGTGCGTCGATCGCCGAAACTTGGTGTGGAATCGGCAGCATCCCGGAAAGGTCCGTAGTAGGCCGAAGCGTATTTTACGGAATAGCCCATCACCGGTATATGATTGAAGCCGTTTTGATCCAGCTCATCACGAATTTCACGTACGGCAAAATCCATCATTCCGGAAGGAGCAACCATGTCTACCCCGGCTTTGGCCTGAGCCAGTACTTGTTTTCTGAGGTTCACCAGCGTGAGGTCGTTGTCCACATCATGATTGCATAACACGCCGCAATGGCCGTGATCGGTGTACTCGCAGAAGCACACATCGGCAACAACCTGCAGGTTTGGATAATCTTGTTTGATCTGACGAATGGCCTGCTGGATGATGCCTTCCGGATTCCAGCTCTCGCTGCCTTCGGCATCTTTGTGTAAGGGGATTCCAAATAAGATTACCGATGGAATGCCGAGGCTGATCACTTCATCAATTTCTTCGTTGACCCGATCCAGTGAATAACGAAAAATACCGGGCATGGATGCGATCTCTTTTTTGATGTTGTTGCCCTCCTCGATGAAAAGCGGGTAGATGAAATCACTGACGTGAAGATGTGTTTCACGGACCTTTGCACGAATTTCCTCTGTTTTTCGATTGTCTCGTAGTCGTTCAGCCATTTTTCTTGAATAAGATACAAATATAAGTTTCTTCTCAACTTTTGGATGTGATAAAAGCGAATTAAATAAAAAGATAAAAAAACTTTCATAAAATTTTGAAAGTTCAAAAAGTTTATTATCTTTGACAAAAGATTATTCAGAAAAGAACAAATGAAATTAACCGAAGCCAAAGAAAAATTTATTCAATCGTGGGGAGGACTGGGTTCTACCTGGGGGATCAACCGGACGATGGCTCAGATACATGCTTTGTTTCTTATTTCTGAGGACTTACTGAGTACGGAGGAGGTGATGGAGGCGTTAAAAATTTCCAGGGGAAATGCCAACATGAATATCAGAACGTTGGTGGACTGGGGGCTGGTGTACAAAGAATATAAGAGTGGTGAGCGCAAAGAATTCTTTAGGGGAGAGAAAGACATCTGGAAGGTGACGCAGCGGGTTATTAAAGCCCGGCAGCGCCAGGAGTTGGATCCGATGATCGAAGTACTGACGCAATTACAGCATGTGGAAGAAACCGCAAAAAACAAAACCGAAGTGGCGGCATTCAAGAAACAGATCAAAAACATCAAGGAACATGCTGAGTTGGCTGATAAAACCCTTACAAAAATCGGTTCTGCCGAGCAGAATTGGTTTCTAAAAACCTTTATGAAAATGATCAAGTAGCATATATTTTTTAATAAAAATTTTCAATAATTATTGAAAATATTGAATAAATAGAAAATGACTTACAATTTACTCAGTTATATCATCTACGCTCCGATAGCCATTTACATTACAGTAGTGGTTGGTTATCAGTGTTATAAGAATGGGTTGGTGTATGTTTTGTCCATTTTTCAGGACGAAAACCTTTCCCTGGCGATCAACAGAATCTTACTAACAGGGTATTACCTCACTAATATCGGGTACGCCGTTCTAATCATAGAAAGCTGGGAGGAAGTGCAGAGTGTATTGCAACTGTTGAACGTGCTCAGTTTTAAGTTGGCAGGCATCATCCTGCTTCTGGCAGCCTTGCACTACATCAATATCCTGGTATTGTCATTATGGAGAAAAACAGCTCATATTAAATAAATTATTCACTAAAATTATAAAGTCATGGAAAACAAATTAGTTATTATCGCCTATGCCATCTACCTTCCGGTAGCACTGGGTCTCACTTATTATGTGGCCAGAACGTTGTTCAAAAATGCGAAAGTATTTATGCTGGATATTTTTAAAGGAAAGCAAGATATTGCTTACGCAACCAATCGTTTATTCGAGATCGGATTTTATTTGCTGAACCTCGGTTTTGCCTTGATGATCCTGAAGATCAGGGTGAATCAGTACAATCCTTTCGAAACGACTCAGAAGTTGATTGAAACCCTGTCTTATAAAGTAGGAGGCTTCTCCATCTATCTGGGTGTGATGTTATTCTTAAATTTGTTGTTGTTTATGAGGGGAAGAAAAAAAGCAAGACAGTCGCAATTGCCTAAACAACAATTTGTTCCACCAATCGCAAAATGAAAAAAAGAATCGTCATAGCAGGAGGCACCGGTTTTATAGGAAAGGCTATTTCCAGTCATTTTCTTGAAAAAGGATATGAAGTGGTTGTGCTGTCCCGGAGGAAAACAGAATGGAAAGATGACGTTCTCTACCAGCATTGGGACGGTAAAAATAGCGGGGAGTGGACACGGTACATCAACGGTGCCGAAATCGTGGTCAACCTGACCGGAAAATCGGTTAATTGCCGTTATACGGAAGAGAATAAGCGGTTGATCTTATCTTCAAGAGTCGATGCGACTACGATTCTCGGAGAGGTGATCAACCTAGCGGAACACCCCCCACAATTATGGATCAATGCCAGTACGGCAACGATTTATGATTATTCGCTGACCAAGCCGATGACGGAAGAAAGCGGGGATATCGGCAACGATTTTTCAATGAGTGTGGCTTCAGCCTGGGAACATGCTTTCTTCGCCGCATCAACTCCCGGAACAAGGAAGGTAGCTCTGCGTATTTCCCTGGTTTTAGGCCAGGGTGAAGGGGTGTTACCGGTTTTGACAAAACTGGCCCGACTCGGGCTGGGTGGCTATCATGGTAATGGGAAGCAGAAATTTGCCTGGATACACCTGGCAGATGTACTCGGAATTATTGATTTTGTTCTCGAGAATAACATCGAAGGTCCGGTTAATTGTACAACCGATACGGATATTAATAACAGGCAGTTTATGCAGGCTCTCCGAAAATCATTAGGAGTTCCTTTCGGGATGCCTACCCCTAAATTTGCGATGGAGCTCGGTGCCGTGGTGATGGGGACCGAATCGGAATTGTTGTTGAAGAGCCGGTACGTTAAGCCCAAACGGCTCCTGGATGCCGGTTATTCATTTCAATTTACGGATATTCATGCTGCATTGCAGAATCTGAAATAATGGTGGAAGGAAAACATATTATCCTCTTCGACGGAGCATGTAACTTTTGCAGTTTTTGGGTTAAATTCGTCATTAAGCGCGACAAAAAAGATCAGTTTCGTTTTGCGTCATTGCAATCGGAAGCCGGAAAAAAACTTCTGGAAATGCATCGGGTTGATCCTTTGATTGACTCGGTCGTATTGATCAAACAGGACAAAGCATACATCAAATCAACGGCCACACTGCACATCATTAAATTATTAGGAGGTTTTCGTGCCCTGTTATTTGGTTTGATCATCTTCCCTTCGTTTCTGCGTGATTTTTTTTACGATCTGATTGCCCGAAACCGCTACAAATGGTTCGGACAAAAAACGTGTGAATTACCGCTGAATCCGGATTTTAAAAATAAATTTATCATGTAATGGCTAAACCTTTTCTAACAGCCGAATGGAAAAAACTGGCACTCCTCAATTATGACGTGCCCCCGGCTTTGCTGGAAGAATACGTGCCTTTTGGTGCCGAACTCGACCTGTGGCAAGGCAAATGCTATGTGAGCCTGGTTGGCTTCATGTTCCTGAATACGAAGGTAAAAGGATGCAAGCTTCCGGGACATGTGAATTTTGAAGAAGTAAACCTCCGCTTTTATGTCAGACACCAAGCCGCAAACGGGGAATGGAAGCGGGGTGTGGTATTCATTCAGGAAATTGTTCCCAAACCGATCATTACACTTGTAGCGAATAAAGTTTACAAAGAGCATTACCAAACCCGGGTGATGGATCACCGCTGGGAAATCCAGGGTCAGGATTTGGAAGTGACTTATACCTGGTATATTGGTAACCGGGAGAACACCATTGCCGTACTGGCCGGAAACAGCAAACAACATTTTGCTCCGGGTTCTGATGCGGATTTCATCACCGAGCATTATTGGGGTTATACTAAAATCTCTCCTGAAAAAACATCGGAATATGAAGTGAAACACCCGGCTTGGGAAGTGTATTCCGTTAAGAAAGCAGCAATTAATGTTGATTTTGGCATGACCTACGGAGAGGAGTTTGAGTTTCTTAACGACCGGCAGCCGGTATCCGTGATGCTGGCCGAAGGTTCGGAAATCAGCGTGGGAAGTAAGCGGATTATCCGCAAATAAATTAACTTTGCTCCGTGTACGCAGTTGTAGATATTGAGGCCACCGGAGGTAATCACCTCAAAGGGAAGATTATTGAGATCGCCATTTATTCGTTTGATGGAGAGAAGATCGTTGATGAGTACACCACCCTGATTAATCCCGAAGTAAAAGTAGATTGGTATGTAACCAAGCTGACCGGAATTACCAATGCGATGGTGAGTAACGCTCCTTTGTTTGCAGAAGTGGCTCAGGAAATTTACCGGCGGCTCGAAGGGAAGATCTTCGTGGCCCACGATGTGGATTTCGATTACCGTTTTGTAAAGACCGAACTGAACCGGGTGGGATTCGAACTCAATGAGCCCAAGGTGTGTACCATTCAACTCAGTGAAAAGCATTTGCCGGAGATGGAATCGTATAGCCTCGGCAAGCTTTGTGAGGCGTTAAAAATTCCCATTCCGGAAGAAGACCGTCACCGGGCGGGAGGAGATGCACTGGCAACGACCAAGTTGTTGGCGATGTTGTTGTCGGACAATAAAGAAGCCGGATGGTGATCCGGCTTCTGGAGCAAAACAACTGTAACTAAACTAAAACTATTTACTACTTATTGAAACATTACAGTTATCCATACTGCTCGCCTAGTTTTCTATGATCTTGAATTCTGTCCGCCTGTTTTTCTGATGGGCTTCTTCTTTTGCCAGTTCACTGGTTAGTTTTTCAATTTCGGCATCGGTAATGACCAGCTGACTTTCGCCGTACCCTTTCGCGATCAACCGGCTTTTATCCACGCCCTTGCTCACGAGGTAATCCACACACGATTGGGCTCTTTCCTGCGAGAGTTTGTTGTTGTAGGCATTGCCTCCGCGTGAATCGGTATGTGCTGACAGCTCAATTTTCATCTTCGGGTTATGATCCAGCAATTCGATCACTTTGTTCAGCTCGTTGTTGGAAGACTGTCTCAGCGAAGCTTCATTGTAATCGTAGAAGATGTTATTCAATACTACTTTCTTACCGACTTCCAGTTTATCGAGTTTGATCAGTTTTTCCACCACCTGAAAGGCTGCATCATCCGGGATCTTGAAGTTTTCGGAGTAGAACAGGTAGCCGGTCGATTTGACACTGATTCCGTAATCCTTTCCGGCCGGCAGGGATACCATGAACTTTCCGGTGGCGCTGTTCGATTCGAAGGTGCCGACCAGTTCGTCGTCGGTATTATTATACAACTCAATATTGGAATATAGGGCTTCACCTGTTTTACGATCGGTTACAGTTCCTTTCAGCAGGGTTAGTTTCGGCTTGTTGATCTCGACGAGAAAGGACACCCGGTAAATGTCACGCTTGCCTTTTCCATCCACTTTAATGGAAGTGTAATAGCCGTATTCGCCACTGGCGGTTAATACGAAACAGACATCATCATCAGCACTGTTTACCGGATAGCCGATATTTTCCGGGGTGCTCCATTTTCCCTTTTCGAAGGTACTCTTAAAGATGTCGTAGCCACCCATGGTTGGGTGACCTATGGAGCTGAAGTATAACGTTTTTCCATCGGGGTGAATGAATACGGCATCTTCGTCATCGGGCGTGTTGATGGTATTTCCCAGGTTTTCAGCTTCTCCCCAGTTGCCTTCTTTGTCTTTGGTGGTCTTATAGATGTCTTTGCCACCTTTGCCTCCGGGGCGGTCACTCACAAAATAAATGCTGTTGCCATCCGGAGAATAACAGGCGGATGTTTCCTGGTATTTGGAATTGATCGGTTCCGGAAATTCTTCCGGTTCCTGCCAGTCGTTCCCTTTTTTGGCGGTCATAAAAATGTTGCCTTTCTCCTTTTTGGTGTCGCGGTAAATGATCAGTTTCTGGCCGTCGAGCGATAGGCCAACGGTGGCATCGTGAAGAACGCTGTTTACCGGTTTACCCATGTTCTTGGCCTGAGTCCAGTTGCCTTTTTCCAATTTGGAATAATAGATGTCTTCGAAGTAGTCGGCAATAGCCAGATCGGTTCCTCCGCCGGTAGTTTCGCTTCTTCTCGAAGTAAAGAATAATTCCGATTCATCGGCGGTAATCACCGGAACGTATTCCTCGGCGGTGGTGTTGATGGCTTCGCTCAGGCTCTCAATCTTGACGTTGATAGGCGCGGCGGTTAGCTTTTTGGCTTGTGTACATTCCTTGATCTTGTGGTCGGCCAGTGCGGAAATGTTCATGTCAGCCTTGAGCTTGCTGCCTTTGCTTTTCGCTGATTTGTAGTATTTGACGGCCTCATCAAATTGATTGCTGATGTGTAAGGCTTTCCCGGTAGCGAAGAAGTAGTAGCCATCCAGGTTTTTGTCCAGCGAGGTTGCTTTTTTTAAATAGTCTGCTGCTTTCGCTTTCTCTGAGGAATTCAGATAGCAATCTCCGATTTTGGCATTCAATTCACCGTTGTTCGGATTGAATTTTTGTGCCTTCTGATAAAACGGAATGGCATCGGCATAGAAATAGTTGTAATATTTCGCATCTCCTTCCTGGATCGCCTTCAGGGCGTCCTTCAGTCCGCCGGGTTCGGATTTAAAATTAGCTTTGGTAAATTCTACATTTTGCTGGGCCACTGAGACCTGAGTCAGGATCAGAAAGCTCAAAAAATAAAGGATTCTCATGCACTTGTTTTTTTCCAAAGTTAATTAAAACGAGCGTTGGATTTTGTTCCTCTTCCGTAAGTAAACGGATTCGGACTGATGAATTTAATGTAAACCTCGGGGCCTCCGTTCCCGCCGGTGGCGGCACTTAAGTCGGATGTGTTCAGGTCGTAAGCCACACCAAATGCCAGGCTTCCGATCTCAAATTCTGCCGACGGGGCAAAGGCATCGCCCATTCGCATATAGCTTCCCACGGAAATAGCCATTTCGGAGAACATGCCGGTGTATTTCGATTCCTCACGCAACATGTAGCGTAACATCAATCCTCCGGCAAACTGGCGGGTAGGTCCTTGTACATAGCCGATGAATTTCGGACGTAAGGCCAGTTTGGTGTTGGATAAACCAATGTGTGCATCGGCATGGAATGCTAACTTGGAATACAGTTTGTCCAGGTCACCGAACTCTACCTGTCGGCTCGGGCGAGTAATGTGATAGAAAGCCACGCCGGCTTTCATCTTGAACTCATCATGAGAGCTCAGGGTTTTGGAGCCTGTTCCGTAGGCCCACAGCGCTCCGGCAGAGAAGTCGAAGAAGTTGGTGCTTTGGAACGACATACTCTCGTTAGAACTCAATGAAGCATCGAAGTACTGTCCATTAAACTGAGAATCCCACTCCAGGCTGTTCGGGCTCATGCTGTTTTGACCCCAGGATCCCATTAACCCCACGGAGGCGGAGTTTTTATCGTTCAAGAAAACGATGTTGGAGATGCCTAACGAAATTTTCGTCGTTCCGAAGTCGGTTTGGCCGGCCACATCTTTGTATACATTCAGACCGATTCCCATGAATCCGTTTTGCCATTTGTTTTTAAACATCCCGGCATCGCCCATAAACGAATAGGTGGTGTAGGGATTTCCGATGCTGGCCCATTGGTTCCGGTAATTGATGGCTACCCGGTGGTCTCCAGGGAAAACTCCTGTTGTGGCCGGATTGGTCGTGATGGGCATGGCATCCCACATGGTGAAGTGGATATCCTGAGCCATGGTTGGCATGGCGCTCAGGATGGTTATGATGATGATGATCTTTTTCATAGTGTTTATTTTTTATGCCGTATTATCTTACCAGCGTTATATCTCCTTTTTTAGTGACTTCACTACCATCCAGGAAGGTGGCTTCCAGGTAGTAAACAAATACGGCATTGTTCATTTTCTTACCTCTGAATGTTCCGTCCCAGCCGATGTTCATGTCGGTTGTCTCAAAGACTTTTTCACCCCATCGGTCGTAGATGAAGAATTTCAGGGTTTGTACACCGGCACCTCTTACGAAAACGATGTCGTTATTGCCATCGCCATTCGGAGAGAAGATGTTCGGTACCCAGATCACATAATCAAAATCAACGATCACGGTTACGTCGTCACTGGCTGTACATCCATTGGAGTCAACCACAACAACCGTGTAGGTGATGGTTTCCGTAGGTGTGGAAACCGGACTGGTGCAGACTACACAATCCAACCAGGTCGGTGGGGTCCAGGTATAAACTCCGTTGGAACCGGTGGCATTCAGGTTGGCACTTTGGCCCAGCTCAATGGTGACATCGCTTCCCGCATCGATAATCGGTAGCGGATGTATGGTTACCGTTGAGGTAGTGGTGTCGGAACCGTTGGAATTGGTAACGATCAGTTCAACGTTGTAGGTTCCGTCGGTATCATAACATACCGTGTGAGGTCCTTGTGTGTTTGCTGATGAAGGGGTTCCGCCGGTGAATGTCCATTGCCAGCCGGTTGCACCGGTACTTTGATCGGTGAATGTGATGCATTCACCTGCACAAACAGCACTGTCGCTCACACTATACCCTGCCGTAGGCATGGTACATGGATTAACCGTTACGGTTACCGTTGCACTCGAAGTACCACAAGTGTTCGTTACGGTGTAGGTGTATACGCCTGCAGCATCCAGTGACGGATCAAATACGCCGGTTCCGGAATTCATAGCCGGCGACCAGGTTCCTCCCAGATCAGGAGTTCCTCCTAACAGGGTAAACAGGTCGACAGCAGGATCGGTGGCACACATCGTAATGGAGCCGTTCGTTCCTGCATCCGGAGCCGGATTGACGGTTACGGTTACGGTAGCTGTTTGTGGGTTGTTGTTACAATCCAACACGGTATAAGTGTACGTTCCGGCAGTATTTGAAGCCGGATTGAACGTTCCCTGATCACCACCGGTAAGGGTAGAAGGCCCTGTCCAGGTTCCTCCTGCACTTGGAGAACCTGTTAAGCTGTCGATCAGGTTAATGTTGGAGGCGTTGGCACAGATGGTTACACTACCATTACTTCCCGGAGTTGGGTTGGAAGAGATGGTAACAGTTACATTAGCTGTTGAGGTGCCACAAGCATTGGTTACGGTGTAGGTGTACATACCTGCAGCGTTCGAAGCCGGGTTGAAGGTTCCCTGATCACCATTCGCCAGTGCCGAAGGTCCTGACCAGGTTCCGCCATTGTCAGGGGTTCCGCTCAGGTAGTTGAACAGGTCGGTAGCAGCAGCGGTCGGGCAAATGCTTAGTGTACTGTCGCCACCGGCATCCGGAGCCGGGTTGATGGTTACGGTCACAGTAGCTGTTTGCGGATTGTTGCTGCAATCCAGTATGGTATAGGTGTATGTTCCTGCGGTATTCGAAGCCGGATTGAATGTCCCCTGGTCTCCACCGGTGAGGGTGGAAGGACCGGTCCAGGTACCACCTGCACTCGGACTGCCTGTTAAGCTGTCGATCAGGTTGATGCTGGAGGCATTGGCACAGATCGAAACGGTGCCGTTACTTCCCGGGGTTGGGTTGGCCAGGATGGTTACTACGATGTTTGCGGTTGAAGTTCCACAGGCATTTGTAACCGTGTATGTATAGGTTCCTGCCGAATTCGAAGCCGGGTTGAAGGTTCCCAGATCACCGTTCGCCAGTGCTGATGGTCCCGACCAGGTTCCGCCGTTATCCGGAGTTCCGCTCAGGTAGTTGAACAGATCGGTAGCGGCAGCAGTCGGGCAAATGGTTAGCGTACTATCGCCGCCAGCATCCGGAGCCGGATTAATGGTTACGGTCACAGTAGCCGTTTGTGGGTTGTTGTTGCAATCCAGTACGGTGTAGGTGTATGTTCCTGCGGTATTGGAAGCCGGATTAAAGGTTCCCTGGTCACCACCTGTCAATGCAGAAGGTCCGCTCCAGCTACCTCCGGTACTTGGACTACCCGTTAAGCTGTCGATCAGGTTGATGTTCGAAGCGTTGGCACAGATCGAAACGGTACCATTGCTTCCCGGAGTCGGGTTAGCCAGGATGGTTACTACGATGTTTGCGGTTGAGGTTCCACAAGAATTCGTAACCGTATAGGTGTATGTTCCTGCGGTGTTGGAAGCCGGGTTGAAGGTTCCCAGATCACCATTCGCCAGTGCTGATGGTCCTGACCAAGTTCCGCCGTTATCCGGAGTACCCACCAGGTAATTGAACAGGTCGGTTGCCGCGCTGGTCGGACAAATATTCAATGTACTGTCGCCACCGGCATTCGGAGCCGGGTTAATGGTTACGGTAACGGTGCTGTTTGCTGTTCCACATGTGTTTGTAACGGTGTAGGTGTATGTTCCTGCGGTGTTGGAAGCCGGGTTGAAGGTTCCCTGATCACCGCCTGTTAATGCAGAAGGTCCGCTCCAGCTACCACCTGCATTTGGTGTTCCACCCAAACTATCGATCAGGTTTACGGTTGAACCGCCTGAACACAAGCTTGCAGTTCCGTTAGAGCCGGCATCCGGCGACGGGTTGATGGTTACGGTAACGGTGCTGTTTACACTTCCGCATCCGTTGGTTACGGTATAGGTATAAGTTCCCGCGGTGTTGGAAGCCGGGTTAAAGGTTCCCTGATCTCCACCGGTAAGGGCAGAAGGTCCGCTCCAGCTGCCACCTGCATCTGGCGTGCCTCCAAGGCTGTCGATGAGGTTGATGGCAGAAGCTCCCGCACAGATCGAGACGGTGCCGTTGGTTCCGGCATCGGGGAGTGGGTTCACGACGATCGTGACCGTATCGTTACATCCGGTTAAGGTATATGTAATAACATGGCTTCCAGGTCCGGCAACACTTGGATCAAAAGTTCCGTTTGTGCTGTTGGTAATACCTGTTCCCGACCAGGTTCCGCCGCTTTGAGCGGCAGTCAGGTTGGTTGCACCGGCGTTTTCACAGAATGGGCCGGCCTGAGTAATGGTGGCATCACAACCACTACAAGGAGGGATGGTACTGATTCCATAGTATACAATCGTATCGCCAAAAGAATCAACTACTTTGATGGTGTCCGCGCTGCCCGGAGGGGTTACGGTTGTTCCTGTGCCAAAAGGTGACCATCCGGCTGGTGTAGTACAGGAATTTAAAGGGATCGGGAATGGATTGTAGCAGGATCCGAAAGTCCACGTTCCACCACAAGCGGTACAATTTGCCGATGTGTTGGTGGTAATGGTTTGGGCGGCAGTCCATTCAAACCAGTTGTATGGGCCGGTTCCGCCTGTTACGGTCAGGTCGCCGTTGGCTTCTTTACATACCGACATCACACTACAATTCCCTACACTTACGGTAATGGAATGTGACCCACAGCCAATGGTGTATGTAATGGTATATGTACCTGCAGTTGCCAGGGACGGATCAAAAACTCCGGTTCCGGTGTTTAAAGCAGGAGTAGCCGGAGAAACGCTCCATGTTCCACCTCCAGTGTTGGGGTTTAAGTTTACAGGTGCATCAGTAATACACAAGGGGCCGATTTGGCAGAATAACGGATCACAGCAAACCAACGCATATTGTCCGGTAGCACTCATGTTAAAGGCTTGAACCCGGCCGACCCGGTTACCGGCAGCCTGGTTATTTCCTTCGGCACCTCCGGCAACAACTTCACCGTTGCTATTTACGCTCACATCATAAACGGTAAATCCGTTTGTTGTCAAAGCTTGTGAAACAAAGTTCAGGTTGGCATCGAATTTTACTACGCGGTCCATGGAACCGGCATATACGTTTCCGTTTACGTCAACATCCAATCCGCTACAGTGAACTATCCGTTCTCCTAATGAAGTTCCTGAGCTACCTCCTGGCAGGGCAACGTTGTTCAATAAGGCACCGGTGTTCACGTCCCATTGAAGAATCCGGTCGCCCCGGTGAGTGTAAAAGTAATTGTCGTTGGAGACCAGTGCTTTCAAACCACCTCCGTTTTGGTTTTTAGGTAAGTAGTTTTCGCATTTGTAGGCGAGGTGATGTGTGTTGTCAACCTGGAAGTACGGCCCGTTGTTCGGACAGCTGCTGAAATCCTGATTGATGGCACCAACCGAGTCGTGTGTCAAAAAGATGTATTGAGAATTTTTTGCAGAAGAGATCGATCTTACTTCGATCGGAGTTGGTGGTGGGATAGCGATACCACCTATATTCACGTGTGTGAATTTCATGTCGTTCAGTACGGTGCCGGTGTTCACATCAATATCGAAGATTCCTCCGTAGAAATCGAAAGAAAGCAGTCCGTTTACCCAGGTACCACCAACGATCAGTTTGGTTTCGTCGCAGTTGAATGTGATGGACCACCATTCGGAGTTAAACTGAAGGCCGCCGCTAAGAGCCGACTGCCAGATAAAGTTTCCGGCATTGTCCACTTTGTGCATTTCGGCAGTTACCCCGGAAGTAACGAAGCTGTTACCACTCTGATCCGTTGCCAATGTTCCCAGCCAAACAGTAGCTGTATCCCAGGGGGTGTTGTAGGTCCATTGCAGCGTTCCTGCGGCATTGTATTTTTTCAGGACCATCGGGGTTTCACCACCGGTCACATAAGTATTCCCGCTACCGTCGTTTTCCACTTCCCAAACAGCGTTGGAAGAGTTGAAGGTTTCAATAACCATCCAGGGGTCGATCACGACTTCCCTGGAGTTGTCGTAGTTGCCGAGGTTAAAGGTTACGATGTTGTTGCTGAACTGATAGTGAGAACTGATTTCCTGTTTGGAATTCTGATAATAGGTGTAGGGCTTGTGTTCGGTTATTTTACCTAAAGAGGCTGTCATTTCCAGCTGTCCCTGAGCATTCAGTTTCAGGTTGGTGGATTCGTTTAGTACGTTGGTGTGTTTGGTGGTGTATTTCATTTGGATCACCGAAGGATCCGCTCCCGGGTGGAGGATGATGCTGTATTTTACGCCACCGTCTTTGTGAAAGAAATATTCCACGTCGATGTTCGGGTACAGTTCTTTATACGTGATCTTTTTAAAACCATTCACCCGATTGATGTTTGAAATCTCTCTGGTTTCATGGTCTTTGATCGCATACGAATAATAATGATTGGTTTTGCCGTCGGCAATGATCTGAACATTCGGATTCGATCCGACCCAAACGACATCCAGAAACTCACTAACATTCATTCGTTTCGGAGAGTTGGGATCTTCCTTTACCCGGTTTTTGTTCTTAATGAACTTGTCCATTCTGTAGGTTAACCCTTCTTTGGTAAAGAAGATGTAGTAAGGATTTTGGGTCACGGCAAATTCAATGTCGTTCTTCTTCCAGTTTCGGCCGTCAAATTGTCCCTCGTTCTTTACAAATGCAATTTCGTCCAGTTGGTTGGTGTTCCAACTTTGTTGCTGAGCTCCCGAAAACAGTGAGCTGATCAGTAAAAAAAGCAGTAAAATAGTTTTGTTCATAGTGAGTGATTTTTTCATTATTACCCCAAAACTATAATTACATATGGTGTCAGTCAATTTTAATTTTTCAAATATTTAGTTTCCTAAACTTTGAAAGTTGTTAAAAAAAATGCATCTCGCTTTTAGTCCGGTTTAAAATCTAACTTTGGGTAGTTGTTGATTAAGTTCTAATATTCACTTAATCAGTATAATAATGAAGTTGTTTTGTTTAAATAGATTCATAAATAAATGATAATATCGTGTGTGTGAAATGAAAAAAATATTATTTTAGAATTCTAAAAAACAGGTATTAAAATCTTTGAATGAAGTAGGCGATGAAAAGTAAAGAGTTATTGTTTGAATTGATTCAATCGTTATCCAAATCGGAGAAACGTTATTTTAAGGTATTTACCTCGGTTCATAAGGAAAGTAACAATTACGTGAAGCTCTTCGATGCCATCCAGGCTCAGAAGGAGTACGATGAGGAAGCGTTGTTGAAGAAGTTTAAAAATGAGGATTTTGTCCGGCAGTTTTCGGTTGCTAAAAATTATCTGATGACTCTTGTCCTGAAGAGTTTGAGTAATCATCATTTAAAAGCCCGGAAAAGCATAGAGCTTAACGAATACCTGTCGGAGATTGAAATCCTTTTCTGGAAAGGATTGTACAAACTGGCTCATAAACGGGTAAAACAGGCCAAAAAGATTGCTTCTTCTCACGACATGTTACATTATTTGTTGCTGATCAACCACTGGGAACGGCGTATCGTGGAAAACCTGGGGCTTAAGATCGATCAGCATGAAGTGATGGAAGAAACCGAAAAATATTTAGCTTCCTACAACCAGCAGATGCAAATGCAAATGCTCATCAAGGAAATGCAGGAGATTTCTCAATCTACGATTAAACAAACGGCCGATGCCAAACAAAAGGTGAAGAAGATTTTTAATCATCCTTTAATGAAACTGAAAGAAGAGGAGATTGATAATTTCTATACGAAGCTGGACTATTATTTCCTGAAAGGGATCGGCCACACTTTTATCGGAAATACCGACCGGGAATTCTATTACAAGAAAAGAGCGATGGAGTTTCTGGAGGAAAACCCGCATCAGATTCAGGAGAATCCGATCAAGTACGGTTCTACGGTCAATAATATGCTCCTGTACCATCATTTTCACGGGTACAACGACGATTTTCCGATGTATCTGGATAAGTTGAAGAACATCAACATGAAGTTCGATCACACCCGGTCTTCTTTCATGGATACCATGCATAATCTCCAGATCGGGTATTATTTGCATTTGGGCGACAATGAAAAATTGAAGGAATGCCTCGTGGAGATGGAAAGCTGGTATACCGGTAAATCTTCGATCAGGAAAATACTGGCCCGGATGATCTGTGAGTACAACTTAGGTTTGGTCTATTTCTATTTCAATGATACCAAAAATGCGCTGCGCTGGGCGAACAGTTGTTTCAATATGTTCGACATGAAGGCTAAGAAATACCGCCATGATATCGCGGTCTCTACCTTAATGATTATGGTGTTGATTTACATTGATCTGGGACATTTTGATCTGGCGAAGAAGCACATGGACTGGATCTTTGAGATCGCGGAGAAGAACAAGTATGCTAAAACAGAGATGTCTATCCTCAGACTGATCCGGGACATCATCAAGATCGAAAGCAAGGAATTCCATTTGCAAAAACTGAATGAACTGGTGGTGAAACAGGATGTGCCGATGATTAACCTCGATAAGGATGTACTGGTGTTCTGGCTGGGACGGAACTTACGCTAAATCCCGCATCACGAAACGGGCTGTATTCCGGCTCTTTTGCTCCACTATGATCTTTTTACCGGTCGTTACACGCTGGATGGTCTTGTCGTCGTAGTGGCGGATCGTTACCAGTTCCAGTCCTTCGTTGTACAGCACTTTGTAATCCTGCCGAAGGGCTTCGATCAGCTTCGGGGTTTTCTGCTTGTCGTAATCCACGCACACCGAAAAACTGATGGCCGAATTCTGCATCAGGTTAATTTTTACCCCAAAATCGGAGAAGATTCCGAAAATGTGACTCAGGGCATCTTCCATGATGAAGGAGTAATCCTTGGCGGAGATGGAGATCAGCACCTGATCCATTTTAAAGATAAACGAAGGGATCAGCGAATCTTCGGCCGTATTTTCGTTGATGGTTGTTCCGGCAGCTTCGGGTTGTACAAAAGATCGGACATATAAAGGAATGTTCTTGTTGTGCAGGGGCTTAATCGTTTTGGGGTGGATCACCGATGCACCGTAATAGGCCAGTTCCACCGCTTCGTGGTAGGAGATGTTGTTCAGTTTTTCCGTTTCGTCGAACCATTTCGGGTCGGCATTCAGCATCCCGGGAACGTCTTTCCAAATCGTTACGCTTTCGGCGTTCAGGCAATAGGCTAAAATACCTGCACTGAAATCGGAACCCTCACGTCCGAGGGTGGTGGTGAACAGCTCCGAACTGGAACCGATAAAGCCCTGAGTCAGGAAAATATTCTGTCGGCCGGATTCTGTCCGGATGTTGTCTTGTGCCGCCTTTTCAGTCGCTTCCCAGTTAATGCGTGCGTTGCGGTAGGTGTTGTCGGTTTGGATGATGTTGCGGGCATCCAGCCAGGTGGTCGGCAGACCGGATTCATTTAAAAAGGCACTCACGATCCTGGTGGAAAGCAATTCGCCTACCGAAACGATCTGGTCGTATACATAATCGTATTCCCGTACAGGAGCATCTTCAATTTCCCATTCGATCTCCACAAAGGTATTGTGGATGTCGGTGTATACCGGATGATTGGTGTCCGGAAACAAATTCTTTAAAATTTCCTGATGGAAATCCTTCACCACCTGCAAGTGTTTTTCGGCAGTACCATCCTGATTGAAATACGATTCCACAACCTGTTCCAGGGCATTGGTGGTCTTACCCATAGCAGATACCACCACCATGAGGTCGTCGCCGAACGATCGGATGATGTTGCCGACATTGCGAACGGCATCGGCTGTTTTTACGGATGCTCCACCGAATTTGAATATTTTAATCATATATGGTAGTCAGTGTTCAGTTGTCAGTATTCAGTTGTCAGTATTCAGTCGTTAGGTGTCTGCCTTCCAACATCCAATTTCCGCATTCTTAATGGTCTATTCAAACCTCAATTTTCCGTTCAGCCACTCACCATCGAGTTCGGCGTTGAATTTCTCATAGAATTTGATGGCGGGTTCGTTCCAGTCGAGTACCTGCCAGGTCATGAGTTTGGCATTCATGGCCTTAGCAGCCTTAATGGTCTCCTCGAACAGGGCGTTGCCGATGCTTTTTCCACGGTGAGCTTCTTTCACTACAATATCTTCCAGGTAGAGGCATTTTCCTTTCCAGGTGGAGTAGCGGATGTAGTAGAAGCTCATGCCCAGAATGCCGTCTTCGTTCTCAGCTAAAATGATCCAGTAGAGCGGATGTTCGCCAAAACCATCCTGCTCCAGTTCTTCCAGAGTGATGGTTACTTCATGAGGAGCCTTTTCATAGAGCGCCAGTTCTTTCACCAGTGCCAATACTTCGGGAAGGTCTTCTCGCTGCGCTTTTCGAATGTGGAAATCCATCCGGCAAAAGTAGATGAAAGTTTTAAACTTTAGAAATAACAAAGTGTAAAACAGCGTTCAATTCTCAAATTTCAATTCACAAATTCCAGCAGAAATGAACCAATTTTTACCAGAACCGGATTAAAAAGAATTTTTTCGGAAGGAATTTCTTAAAAGGTTGTCGTTTGCTATTTGAGATTTGTGATTTGTCATTTGAGATTTGTCATTTGTGATTTGTCATTTAATCCTACTTTAACCATAATTTTCCTTACTTTGCAGAGCAAAATTTTCAACTATGCGGAATATTGTTACCCTCAATGAATTCATTTTAGATAAGCAGCATGAGTTTCCTTATGCTTCCGGAGATCTGACCCGTTTGCTTAACGATATCGGGATTGCAGCCCGTATCATCAACAGCGAAGTGCGTAAGGCCGGGTTGGTGGACATTCTCGGAAAAGCCGGATCTGAGAACATTCAGGGAGAGGAGCAACAGAAACTGGATGTGTATGCCGACAATCAGATGATCAATTCCTTTAAGTACGGCGGACAGGTTTGTGCCATCGCTTCCGAAGAAAATGATGATTATGTGGTTTTCGATCATCCCAATTCCAAAGCGGGAAAATACATAGCCATTTTCGATCCGCTCGACGGCTCATCCAACATCGATGTAAATGTTTCTATCGGAACCATTTTTTCCATCTACCGCCGAAAATCCACCGAAGGCGAGGTAACGCTTGATGATTTTCTGCAAAAAGGAACGGAGCAGGTAGCTGCCGGATACGTGGTTTACGGTCCTTCAACCATGCTGGTGTATACCACCGGGAATGGCGTGAACGGGTTTACCCTTGATCCGAGTATCGGCGTATTCTGCCTGTCGCATCCGAACATGAAAATGCCCGACGACGGTCGTTTGTATGCCTTCAACGAAGGAAATTACAACTCCTTTTCAAAAGGCTTGCAAAAGTATTGCGACTGGGTGAAAGAAGAAGATAAATCCACCGGCCGGCCGTATTCGCATCGCTACATTGCTTCTATGGTGGCCGACATTCACCGGAACCTGATCAAAGGCGGTGTGTTCTGTTATCCGGCTACGGAAGGATCACCGAACGGCAAATTACGTTTGTTGTACGAATGCAATCCGATGGCCTTTATTGTGGAACAAGCCGGAGGAATTGCTTCTACAGGGCATGAGCGGATTCTCGATATTCAGCCAACCTCCTTGCATCAGCGTGTGCCCGTTGTTCTGGGGTCTAAAAACATGGTTGGCAAGGTCCTTGAGATGGTGGAACAGTATGGTTAAATTCCGGTTCGACATAAAGATCGCTCTCAGCTTCATTTTTAGTTTAAGTGCCCTGTTGCTTGTTGCTCAAGGGGTGGAAGAAACGATACAACTGGATACCATCACGGAAACCATGCGGGTGGTTTACCGTCCTACTGTTACCAATCCGACCACACATTATTCTAAAAAAGTAGCCGTTTTTGCTCAGGATACCGGGCAGGTTGCTGTGGAGAAGACTTATATCCGCGGTAAGCTCAATGGGATATACCATGTTTATTACCCATCGGGAAAACAAAAAGTGAAAGCTGTTTTTGCGAACGGCAAACCCAGTGGGGAATTCACCTGGTACGGTGAGGATGGGATCATCCGCGTGAAGGGGATGTATAAAGACAGTGTGAAGCATGGCTTCTGGGCCTACAAATACCTCAAGATTTATGGAAAATATAAAAATGGCAAGAAGCATGGCAGGTGGTACAAACTGGACGCCAACCGGCAGAAGGTCAAATCATGGTACAGCCATGGTGAACTGGTTCGGGGCAAAGGTTTTGAAACCGATGAGGTGATCCGGGATGTTACCGATACCACATCAACCCCGGTTGTGGCAACACAAGAGAATCAGGTTGTAGGGCAAGACGCTGCCATGATTACCGAATACGAGCAGGCAATCGATTACCTGAAGAACAACGCCGTGTTGCGAAAGACCCTGAAGGCTCATTTCGGGAACAATACCGGTCAGCTGATCAAGTTTAAGAAGAATTACAAAAACAACGTGTTCCAGTTTATCTTGTCTAAACACATTTATGGATTGGGAGTGGATCAATTTATAACTGACAGTAAAAATGGAAAGATTGTTGTTGGCAGGATTGATTCCACATTGAAACATACTCCTGAAATCGCGCAGCGGTTTACGCTGGCCGGAGTGGATGATGAGCGGTTTGCTGCATACTCAGCCAAAGGGAAGAAAGTATATGTAACGGCCTATTTGTCTATGATTTATTATAACTTGATGCGGGTAGAGCTGATCTGGAATAAAGATGAAACAGCATACGCTTCGGAGGCTGAACTCTTTGAAAAAGCTCCCAAAGAGGAACATTTCAGCATTTTACTTTACTTTAATCAGAAACGGGAACTGGCAGGAGCCGAATACCAGAAGGATTAGTATTCGCGCTGAACCTCTTTATACATCACCAGTTGTTTATCTACTTTTCGTTGAAGCCATTTAGGCAATGCTTTTTCTTCCCGGAAAGCGACAAGTGTTTTGTAAAGGCGTTTTTTCTTGAATTTCATTAAGGTGTAACATCCGTGCAAAAAGATAGGAAGCGCTACCGCACTGGTTGCCACCCCGATGATGCGTGTCTGAGGCAGAATGGTTAATCCGGCTGTGATGGGTAGGAAGGACATTTCTCCGTATGCGGCATTTTCGCGTTTATCGAAGTATATATCCACAACTGCCAGTACCGTATCGTTGCTGCCGAACTCATTTTTGAAATCCATGTACTCCAGTTTCCGGTACTTGACCTTCTCCTGAGCGGTCAAAATAGTCAGATTACAGTAAAGAAGAATAAAAACAACCCATTTTAGCATGCTTCAAAGCTAAAAATAATACCAACATAAAGTGCATTCCGTGATTAAATCTTAACTTTACCTTCCCATGAAAGCAATGGACCTGAAAGCGGTCTTTGCCCAATCCGCAAAGGCCCGGCAAATCGTCGACCACCTGAAAGAAAATGAACCGACTCACCTTCATTTTCAGGGGTTGGTGGGTTCTGCCGCCTCGTTTTACGGCCATGCCATCTACGCCAATCATCCCGTCGACCAGCTGTTCATCCTCAATGATAAAGAGGAAGCCGCTTATTTTTATAACGACCTGCAACGTATAGTAGGCGATGAAAAAGTATTATTCTTTCCGAGTTCCTACCGTCGCCCCTACCAGATTGAGGAAACCGACAACTCCAACATCCTGCTTCGTGCCGAAGTGCTGAATGCACTGGCCAAATCGAGTAGTACCAAATGTGTGGTGACCTATCCCGATGCTTTGTCGGAGAAAGTAGTGACCAAAAGAAACCTGGAAAAGAACACTACCCGCATCAATACCGGCGATAATTTGTCCATCGATTTCCTGAATGATGTGCTGTACGAATACGGTTTTGTCCGTGAAGATTTTGTGATTGAGCCCGGCCAGTTTTCCATCCGGGGTGGGATCGTCGATGTATTTTCTTTTTCCAACAACAGTCCGTACCGGATCGAATTCTTTGGTGATGAGGTAGAGTCTATCCGGACCTTCGATCCCGTTACACAGTTGAGCATCAAGGAGTACAAGCGGCTGTCTGTCATTCCCAATGTGCAAACCACGCTGATCAAAGAAACGAGGGAATCTTTTCTGGAATTTCTGCCCAGGCATGCTGTAATTTGGGTCAAGGATGTGGCTTTGACCGGCAATCGGATGCAGCAGGATTTTGAGCGGGCGCTCGAAGCCTATAAAGAGGTGAAGGATTCACCGCTCCGGCACTTGAAACCGGTCGATCTGTTTGCCACGAACGATGATTTTATTCAGGAATTATCGCAACGCAATTCGATTGAATTCGGGACGCAGTATTCCCTGAAAGCCGACCGGATTTTTTCGTTCAATCAAAAGCCACAACCGAGTTTCAACAAGAATTTCGACCTGCTTCACGACGATATCGCACAAAAAAAAGCCGATGGGTTTATCAATGTGATCCTCGCCGATACCAGCAAGCAGGTGGAACGTTTGCATAACATTTTCGAGGACATCGGCAAGGAACTGGAAGTGCATTCCATTTTGCTTCCCGCGCATGAAGGGTTTATCGATCTGGATGAAAAAATGACCTGTTACACCGATCACCAGATCTTTAACAGGTACCAGCGTTTTAACCTCAAAAGCAGCTACAACAAGAAAACGGAGGCACTGACCCTCAAAGAGATTCACGGGTTATCCCCCGGCGATTTCATTACCCACATCGATCATGGTGTCGGGCGTTTTTCAGGCCTGGAAAAGATCGATGTTCAGGGCAAGCAGCAGGAGGCAATCCGGATTGTCTATTCCAACAACGACCTGCTTTATGTGAGCATTCACTCGCTTCACAAGATTTCCAAATTTGTAGGCAAGGATGGTACGGCTCCATCCGTCGATAGACTGGGATCCAACAAATGGCAGAACCTCAAGAAAAAGACAAAAACCAGGATCAAGGAAGTGGCCTTCGATCTGATTAAACTGTATGCCGAACGGAAATCGAAGAAAGGGTTTCAGTTTCACCCCGACACTTACCTACAAACGGAGCTGGAGGCTTCTTTTGTTTACGAAGATACGCCCGATCAGCTGAAAGCGACCAACGACGTGAAGCAGGACATGGAAGCCGAATATCCGATGGACCGGCTGATCTGCGGCGATGTGGGCTTCGGGAAAACGGAAATCGCTATCCGCGCTGCATTCAAGGCGGTGGCCGACAGCAAGCAGGTAGCTGTACTGGCTCCTACAACCATCTTAACCTTACAGCATTACAAAACCTTTAAAAAACGGCTGAAGGATTTTCCCTGCAATGTGGATTACATCAACCGGTTCAAATCGCAGAAGCAACAGAAAGAAACCCTTCAAAAACTCGCCAACGGTGAGATCGATATCCTCATCGGTACCCATCGTATCGTTGGTAAGGGTGTGAAATTCAAGGACCTTGGCTTACTGGTTATCGATGAAGAACAAAAGTTTGGTGTTTCGGTGAAGGATAAACTGAAGACCATTAAAACGAATGTGGATACCCTTACATTAACCGCAACTCCGATTCCGAGAACTTTGCAGTTTTCGTTAATGGCCGCCCGGGATTTGTCGAACATCAACACCCCGCCGCCGAACAGGCAGCCGGTAGAGACCAAACTGGCGACTTTCAGCGAAGAGATTTTCAGGGATGCCATTGCCTATGAAGTGGCACGTGGCGGACAGGTATTTGTGGTGAACAACCGCATTGAGAACATCCAGGAAATGGCCGGCATGGTGCAACGATTGTGTCCGGATGTGAATGTGCTCATCGCTCACGGACAAATGCGTGGAGATGAACTGGAGCAAAAAATGATGGCCTTCGTAGAAGGCGAATACGATGTGCTGGTGGCAACCACCATCATCGAATCAGGCCTCGATATTCCGAATGCCAATACCATCATCATCAATAATGCGAACCATTTCGGATTGAGCGACCTGCATCAGATGCGCGGAAGGGTAGGGCGATCGAACAAGAAAGCCTTCTGTTACCTGCTGGCACCACCGGCACATACGTTAACCCCGGAAGCACGCAAACGTTTAACAGCTATTGAGCAGTTTTCCGATCTGGGAAGCGGTTTCCAGATTGCCATGCGCGACCTGGATATTCGTGGAGCAGGAAATTTGCTGGGAGCCGAGCAGAGTGGGTTCATTTCCGAGATCGGTTTCGATATGTATCAGAAGATCTTGCAGGAAGCCATCGATGAGTTAAAAGAAACCGAATTTAAGGATCTTTATGCTGAAGAATTGAAGCACAAAGACTTTGTGAAGGATTGCCAGCTGGAAACTGACCTGGAGATCCTGATCCCCGACGAATACATTACGAACATCGGGGAGCGGTTAAACATATACCGCGATCTCGATAACGTGGAATCCGAGTCCCAACTGGAAGAAATTCAGGAAGGGCTGATCGACCGTTTCGGCCCGATTCCGAAACCGACTCAGGAATTGTTCAATGCGATCCGTTTACGCTGGATCGCCAAAGAAATTGGATTGGAGAAACTGGTGTTGAAACAGCAAAAACTGATCGGTTATTTTATTGCCAATCAGGATTCGCCCTATTTCCAGTCAGACCGCTTTACGAAGGTGTTGAAGTACATCCAGCAGAACCCGCGGTCGTGCCAAATGAAAGAACGCAACGAGAAATTATCGCTGGTTTTTGACCGGGTAGAGAACGTATTGCACGCCATCGAAGAATTACAGCCCATAGTCGGCCAAACCGAAAACCTCATTCAACACTAATATGGAAAACCCTTATCTGGCTATTATTTTTGCGAGTTTACTGATCGTATTCTCCTACCTGTTCACGCAGCTGTCCAAACTGACCAAAATTCCTTCGGTGATCTTTCTGATCGGGACAGGTGTTGCCCTGCAGTTTGTGGTACGGTCTGCAGAGATTGAAGTTCCGGATCTGAGCTCCAGCCTCGGTTTGTTAGGGATCGTCGGGTTGATGATGATTGTGCTGGAAGGAGCGCTGGACATTAAAGTTCACCGCCGGAAGCTGCGTACCATTTTCGCGGCACTGGCTACATCCATCATTATTTTGGGGATTACCAACTCACTGATCGCCTCGATTTTGTACTTTACCTTGAATGCTTCCTTCATCAATGCTTTTTTATATGCGATTCCGTTGTCGGTGGTGAGTAGTGCCATCGTGATTCCGAGTGTGCATACCCTCATTCCGGCCAAGAAAGAGTTCATGATCCTGGAAGCAACCCTGTCGGATATCTTCGGAATTATGTTGTTTGCCTTCTGGATCAAGGACCCTGCTGAAGGTCAATCCTATTTTGAAGCTATTTCCTGGAATATCCTCATCTCTGTTTCCGTGAGTGTGGTTTTGAGTTATTTCCTGGTCTATGTGTTTTTAAAGAT
This sequence comes from Flavobacteriales bacterium, assembly GCA_020435335.1. GTDB lineage: Bacteria > Bacteroidota > Bacteroidia > Flavobacteriales_E > Vicingaceae. The sequence goes on from JAGQZT010000031.1 coordinate 27,298, forward strand.
CAAAACCGAGATCAAATTCTTTTTGTTTTTGGCTATTCTGGCGTTGCTCTTTTCCATTGGAGAATATTTTCATTATTCAGCGCTGTTGATCATCCTGATTTTCGGGTTGGTATTGAATAACACGCATGCCTTTTTCCGTGGATTCCTGAAGAAGCTGGTTGATCAGCATAAAGTGGAGGAAATCCGGGATGAATTTGTGATCATCACGAACGAGACTTCGTTTCTGATCCGCACTTTTTTCTTTGTGATGTTTGGTTTAACCATGAATCTGGAAGGGCTGTTCGATCCCGAAGCCATCATCATCGCTTGTTTTGTGATGATCATCATTTTCATTACGCGGGCCTTGAACCTGAAAGTGTTCCTGAAAAGCACCATTTTCCCGCAGATGCTTATTGCTCCGAGAGGATTGGTTACGATCTTATTGTTTAACAAGATTGTAGAACATAATGGTGTTGCACCTTTCAGTGAGGCTATTCTGGCCTGGGTAATTATCGGCACCAATCTGGTGATGATGATCGGGTTGATGGCCAGTGGCAGTTCCGAAGATGATATCTTAAGGATTAATGTGGGAGATGCCTCCTCAACCGAACTCGATCACAAATTTGATACGGATGCGGATGATCAAAATCCGGAAGCATAAAAAAAAGGCTGCCGGGGCAGCCTTGAGATTATTTGTTTTTGAGCAGGTCTCTGATCTCTGTTAACAGGACTTCTTCTTTCGATGGAGCAGGTGGCTCGGCAGGAGCTTCCTCTTCTTTCTTCTCCAATTTATCTTTCATTTTGTTATAAGCTTTCACAACCATAAAGATGCAGAATGCAACAATGAAGAACGTGATCACATGGTTGATGAAATTTCCATACATAACCGCAACTTCCTCCGTAGCTTCGGTTACAACGGTTTCACCATCCATTACAGCAGGAACGGCATCCTGAATCACCACTTTCAATTCGGTAAAATCCACGCCACCTAAAAGTTTTCCGATCGGAGGCATGATGATGTCGTTTACCAATGATTTGACGATAGCACCGAAGTAAGTGGCCATGATCAAACCTACCGCCATTTCGACTACGTTTCCTTTGCTGATAAATGTTTTGAATTCTTTTAACATAATTTTTTTGGTTTAGTTTCCTGCAAATTAAATGATTTTAAGTTTAGGTTCAATTATGGAATAATTACATTTGTTAGACATAAACTCTGTAGCATGAAATATACACCGATCGATCAAGCGTTATACATCAACAACAGAAAGAACTTTGTAAAGCATTTGAAACCTCATTCAGTCGCGATTTTTAATTCGAATGACATTATGCCGACCAATGCGGATGGGACAATGCCCTTCCGTCAGAACAACGACCTGCTTTACCTGAGCGGGATCGATCAGGAGGAGTCGGTGCTGGTAATTGCACCGAATGCTTCTAACCCGAAGCACAGGGAGGTGTTGTTTGTGAAAGAAACCAGTGAGCTCATCGCGATCTGGGAAGGAGAGAAGTTAACCAAAGATGCTGCTACCCAACAATCCGGAATCCAGTCTGTTTACTGGCTGTCCGATTTCGAAAACGTATTGCACAACCTGATCGTTGAGGCTGAGACCATTTATCTCAATCAGAATGAACACTTGCGGGCCATTACAACAGTTGAAACACGCGATGATCGCTTCAGAAAGCAGTGTAAAGCCAAGTATCCCGATCATCATTACGAGCGACTGGCTCCGATCATGCGTAAGCTCCGTCCGATTAAATCTCAACCGGAGATCGATGTGATGCAGCAAGCCTGCAACATCACCGAAAAAGGATTTCGCCGGGTGCTTGAGTTTGTGAAAGCGGGTGTGATGGAATACGAGATCGAAGCCGAGTTCATGCACGAGTTTTTGCGTAACCGATCCAAAGGATTTGCCTACGAGCCGATTATTGCTTCCGGGTATAATGCCTGTGTGTTGCATTACGTTCAGAACAACATGGAGTGCAAGGCTGGAGATGTGATCCTGTTGGATGTGGGTGCCGAGTATGCGAACTATGCTTCCGACATGACCCGTTGTATTCCGGTGAGCGGTACATTTACACCGCGGCAGAAAGAAGTCTACAATGCGGTACTTCGCGTGATGAAAGCTGCAACAGGTATGCTGACTCCGGGAACCAAACACAACGAATACCATGAGGAAGTCGGCAAGATCATGGAAAGCGAACTGATCGGGCTGGGCTTGTTGGATAAGCACGATGTGGCGAATCAAGACCCGAAGAATCCATTGTATAAAAAGTATTTCATGCACGGTACTTCCCACCATTTGGGGCTGGATGTACACGATGTGGAAGAACGTGATCGTACGTTCGAAGCGGGTATGGTGTTAACGGTAGAACCGGGTATCTACATCCGGGAAGAAAGTCTGGGCATCCGTTTAGAGAACGATATCGTAATCACGGGGAACGGTCAATTTGATTTGATGGCGAATATTCCTTTGGAAGCCGAAGAAATTGAGGATTTGATGAACAAGTGAAGCCAAAGAACCTGAAATTTAAGGGAATTCATGTAAGTTATACCGACGAAGGGAAAGGTGTGGCTGTTGTTTTCCTGCATGGATTTTTAGGAAATAAAACCTTATGGGAGGGTTTTGTCAAGCCTTTCCCGAAATCGCAAAACAGGATCATTACCATTGATTTATTAGGTCATGGAAACACCGATTGCCTCAGTTATCTGCACACGATGGATGAGATGGCAGAGGCAGTATATGCAGTGATCAGCCACCTGAAAATCCGGAAGTATTTTTTGGTCGGCCATTCCATGGGAGGTTATGTCAGCCTGGCGTTGGCGGAGAAATATCCCGATGACATCAGGGGCTTGTGCATGTTTCATTCAACCGCTAAAGGAGATAGCAAGGAAAAACAAAAGGATCGGGATCGGGCCATTAAAGTGGTGAAACGCAATGCAAAGATTTTTATCGATGAGGCCATTCCTAACTTGTTTAATACGAAAAAGAAACCACATGTGAGAGCTATAGCGAAGGCCAGGCAGGTTGCCTTGTCGACATCCAAGCAAGGCATTGTGGCTGCTCTGGAAGGTATGAAACAGCGGCTGGAACGCGAGATTGTCTTGCGGTTTGCACCTTATCCGGTATTGTATATCATTGGGCAGGACGATCATATTTTGCCCTGCAATGATTTGAAGACTCAGGCTCTACTGGCGGAAAACGGGAGTTATGTGCTGCTGGAAGGAGTGGGCCACATGGGCTTCCTGGAGGCAAAGGATGAGACTGTGAAGGCGGTGCGGGAATTCGTCACCTTAGTGGCTAAACATTGATTTTCGTAATGAAGATTACAGGAATTTACTCAAGAAAGCCTTTTTCTTATCTCTGCTTACTTTGAGTTGTTCCCCGTTATTCATGATAACCAATTCGCCGCTCTTGTGGTATTCTTCCACATTTCGAAGGTTAACGATGGTGCTCTGATGAATCCTGAAGAAACCATACTCACTTAATAGCTTTTCATACTCCCCGATGTTTTTGGCTGCAATTATTTTTTTCTTGTTGGTGAAGAAATGAGTGTAATTACCGTCACCCTGAATCCAGTTAATGTCTTCAATTTTGATGATTTGAAACCCTTTCATGTTAGCGATCACAAGCTTTTGGATTTCACCTTCGTTTCCATAATTCTCGATCAAAATTCGGAATCGTTGGTTTACGGTTTCTTTAAGGCTTAGCAGATGGGTTTCCAGTTTATTTACGATCTGGCTGAAGTCGTTCGTTTTTACAGGCTTTAATAAGTATCCGAATGCGCTGAATTGGAATGCCTGTAAGGCATATTCATTATAAGCAGTGATAAAAATGACTTCAAAATTAATGGGGTCTATTTTTTCAAGCAGATCAAAGCCGGTACCTGTTCTCATTTGAATGTCGAGGAATACGATATCGGGTTCATGTTGTTTAATAACCTCTATTCCGGTTTCAATTCCGTCCGCTTCGGCTACTATTTTAATGTGTTGGGCGTGTTTTTCCGTTAGGTTCCGGATAACTGATCTGGCACCTTGCTCATCATCAATAATTATGGCTTTTATCATGGGTTTAAAGGTATTAAAAGAGTTACTGTTGTGCCGCCTTCTTCCCGTTCTTCAGCCGTTACGGCATTATTGATGTTAAGGCGGGCCGCCGTAATTTCCATTCCCTGAGATTTGTGCTTTTGGTTTGTTTTTGAGGCTTTACTTTTGTCGATACCGATTCCATTGTCTGTGATGGTGCAGATGAGGGTTGAGTCTTTTTCTTTGGTGATTCGGATGTCAATTTTGCCGTTTTTTCCGGTTGGTAAGATACCATGCCAGATTGCGTTCTCAACAAACGGCTGTAAGATTAATGGAGGTACGAGATCATGCAACAGGTCGATACGGTTGTCCAGTTCAATATTGTATTCGATCATTCCTCCGGTTCTTTCATTTTCAAGATCAAGGTAAAGTTTTAAGGTTTCCAGTTCATCATTGATGCTGATTTTTGAACTACCACTTTTTTCCAGGACGGTTCGCAATAGTTGTCCGAAGTCACCGATAAAATCATTGGCCTGTTCGGTTTTCCCTTCCATGATCATGTGTTGGATATTACTCAGGCTGTTAAAGATAAAATGGGGATTCATTTGAGCCCTTAATGCTTTTTGCTCCAGTTCGGCTTGCTTCTGCAATTCACGGATTTTGCGTTGTTTTAAGTAAAAAATAATAAGTAGCACGAGTAAGATCAGAATACTTACTGAAAGAGCTATGATAATATTTCTTGCTTTCAGCTTGGTGGATAACTGCTCTTTTTCCAGATTGAGACGCTGAATTTCAAGTTCTTTCTTTTCACCCTGAAATTCTTCCTGCAATTCATTGATCCGGTTTTGAGTTGTTGCATTCAATTGATCGAGTTCCAGTTCAACCCATTTGTTGTAGGCTTCATACGCTTTTTCCAGATCACCCATGGTGTAGTAAACCAGATCCAGGCCGGAATAGGCCATTCTGATCAGGCGGTTGTCTTGTTCTTTTTGAGCGATAGCCAGCGAGCTGTCCAGTGCTTCGATGGCCTTGTCATACGCTTTGAGCTCCAGATATGGTTTGGCCATGTCGTGCAGCAGCGAACTCGTAGATCGTTTATATTCCCGGGCATCCGGAATGGATGCAAGTGTTTGTTGATAGGTGTCAATGGCCTTTCGGTAATCTTTTAGTGAATAATATGCTCCTGCAAGACCGATTCCGGCAGCAACTTGTGTGTGTGTATCATGTGATGAACGGGCAATTTCAAATGATTTGCTGTAATGCTGAATGGCCAGGTTATAATTCTTGTTATTTACATAAGCATTTCCCAGGGAAACGAAAGATCGTCCAAGATTAGTAGAGTCATGGGTTTGCTCCAGATAGTAAATGGACTGAACGTGGTATTCGATGCTTTTTTGAATGTAGTGTTCGTTATTTTGGTTCAACTCATCCCAACTCATGTAGTCATAGACGTCTCCCAGATAACTGTATAGATTTCCCAGAAAACGTTTGTCATGCATTTTTTCAAACAGTCCGATGGATTTCAAATAGAATTGAACAGCCTGATCGTAATTGGCGTACACATTTCCCAAATGACCTTTACAGGCATAACCCATGGCAATTCCTCTATTGTAATGGAGTTCTTTGGCAAGTTCGAGCGTTTGTTCGGTATAATGTTGGGTTTTTTCCTGATCGTAATACAAGTGCTGAATGGCAAGTTCATACGTAGTGTTAACCCTGTCTGTATCTTCGTTGGTGCGGGTCAGGTATTTTTCAAGGCTGTCAATGACCGGCTGGTTTTGACTGTAGCCTGATAGGCATAGTAGTCCATAAAGGAAAAAAAAGCACAACCTGAGCTGTGCCTTTTTCTGATATAAACCATTATGAAAAATCATTTTATTGTAATAATAGCTTGCGGGTTGTAACACCTTGCTTCGTTTTCAATTGGACAAAATAAATACCTTTCGCCTGTTCATGAAGATCGAGCTTAATGGTGTTGACAAACGACCATGTTCCTATCAATTCTCCGGCAATGTTAATTACTGACAAATCTACTCTTTGATTTTCATTATTAAAATAATTTACAGTAAATAGACCGGAAGTTGGATTCGGATAAATTTGAATCAGCTGGTCGTTTCCGGATTCATTTATCCCAACTCCTGTTACGTTTACACAGGTAGAGGTGTCGGTGCAGTTGTTTTGAGTTACCGATACGGCATAATTTCCGTTCGTAGATGCCACAAACAACTGGCTTGTGGCTCCGGCTATAATTTCATAGTTATTGTCGCAGTCTAACCACTGGTAAGTGGCGGATGATGCGTTGGCGATGATGGAGTCATTACTGTTGGTGGTGGTTGCATCAACGGAGTTAATGGTCAAGTTTAGCGTTACGATGCTGTCGCAACCGTTGGTAGCACCTCCGGTAATGGTGTGAGTAGGAGATGTGGTACTAGTTGTATAGGTGTTGTTGTCGATCCACATGTACGAATCGCAGGCGGTAACGATATCAGTACCGCTGGTTGCGTTGTTAATGGTCAAGTTCAGGGTAACAATGCTGTCGCATCCGTTAGCGGCACCTCCGGTAATGGTGTGAGTAGGTGAGGTGGTACTAGTTGTATAGGTGTTGTTGTCGATCCACATGTACGAATCGCAGGCGGTAACGATATCAGTACCGCTGGTTGCGTTATTAATGGTCAAGTTCAGGGTAACAATACTGTCACATCCGTTAGCGGCACCTCCGGTAATGGTGTGAGTCGGTGAGGTGGTACTGGCTGTATAAGTGTTGTTGTCGATCCAGGTGTAGGAATTGCAAGCCGTAACGATATCGGTACCGCTGGTTGCGTTGTTAATGGTTAAATTCAGGGTAACAATACTGTCGCATCCGCTGGCAGCGCCATTAATAATTGTGTGTGTAGCGGTATTGTTGTTCGAAGTGTAGGTGTTTCCGTCGATCCATTGATGAGAAGTACATGCGGTGATAATATCGGTGCCATTGCTTGCGGAATTGCAAATACTAAGCTTCTGAACAAAACCATCATAATAAGTTAATGGAGCCGTCAGATTAAATACCCCGGGAGTTGGATCAAAATCAACAGTTACGTTAAAATAGCCAGAAGTATAAACGCTACCGTTATTGCCAAGAGCTATGGAATAGCTCAGATCGAGATCGGTGCCTCCTATACCGGTAGCCCATTCAAAATTTCCGGCCGTATCCAGAGAAAGGGTGTAGATATCGTAATTACCGTTGGATGTGAGGTTATAAACGCCTGCATTTGGGTCGAAATCTACTACATCTTTGAATCGTCCGGTGCAATAAATTTTTCCATTATTGGAAACGGCTAAGGATTGTCCGATGTCCGATTGTAGCCCTCCAAATTGTTTCGCCCATTTGAAATTCCCATTGACATCCAGTTTAACTAAATAAGCGTCCAGTCCTCCGTTTGATGTCATGTTAAAGGTTCCGGTACCCGGATCAAAATCAACAGTTAAGCCGAAAGACCCCGTTATGTATAGGTTGGCATTATTATCGGTCGAAATGGAGAAACCATTATCTGTATACCCTGAACCAATTTGCTTGGCCCACTGGTAGGTGCCGTTGGTATCTAATTTCAAAATAAAAATATCATAATTGGTTGATGTATAGTTAACTGTTCCAATACCAGGGTCAAAATCAGCAGTTCCTGAAAAAGTACCTACCATACAGAGGTCATTATTGATATCAAATTCCATTGAATAAACAAGTGCTAAATAGGTGCTTGCGATTTGTTTAACCCATAGAAAATTTCCGTTGCTATCTAGTTTCTGGATATATGTCTCATAAACTGCGGCTGACGAATTCAGGTTAAAAGTTCCCACTCCCGGATCAAAATCAACAGTGGTGTTAAATTGTCCAGCAGAATAAATGTTGTTGTCGGAATCAGTAATAATATATCTTCCGGATTCGCTATTTGTAGTACTACCCATTTGTCTGACCCAAATGAAATCTCCGCTTGAAGTTAATTTGAGAATAAAAGCATCATTTCCACCATTTGATGTGAGGTTATTTACTCCTGATCCTGGATCAAAGTCAATGGTGCCGCCAAAATTACCGGTTAAAACAACATTGCCCGAATGGTCAATGGTGATGGAAAGAGCTTCCTGGGATACATTGCCACCTATTTGTTTAGCCCAAATCAGGTTGCCGTTGCTATCCAACTTCCGAATATATATATCCGTATTCCCAGCTTCTGTCATATTAAAGATTCCCGGGCCAGGGTCAAAATCAACGGTTCCGCTAAACAATCCGATCTGATATGTATTTCCTCCGTTATCAGCTACAATTTGATAGGACAAATCAGAAGAGTTGGAACTGATTTGATTCGCCCATTCGAAGTTGGGTTGGGCATATGCGGAATGTCCAATAAGTAATATTCCGACAAGCAGGATTAAAGAGTTAAGAGTTTTCATATTCTGTGATTTTATTGGATTTTTAAATATTCAAATGTGTTATGTAATCTACCAGCTCCGCATATTTTTCAGAATCGGCGGGGTCAAGGGTGATCGGTGATCGGTCTTTTACATAGGTTTGTTTTAAAAAAGCTTTCCCGATTCCTTTTTGTTGGTCTACAATACCTTCGGGATTTTTCAGGGTCAGGTGGAGTTCGCCGTTCTCCTGTTGGTTGATGTTGGAGAATTCATTCCAGTTGATGAATGTCTTTTTGAAAAATTCTTTATTCAGAAACAGCCCCTCTTTATTTGCTGCAATGGATGGGTTCTTAAAGTCAAAAGAACTCCACATGAGACCGTAGATTATGGGGATGGCTATTACAAAACCGAGCCCCCAGCCATATAATGTGGGTGCCAGTCCTTTTTCTTTTACTTTGCCGGTCAGCACATTTTGTGTGAGAATCGTATAATCTTCCCAGTTCATTTTCGCCCAGACCACACATACTATGGAGATCAGAAAAAGAATGAGTCCTACTAAATAGATTTTTTTGATTTTCGATTTGTCCAGGTAGATTTCTACCTCAAAATGCTCTTTCATGTACATTGACTTTTAATGGTTGAGGGTCAAATGTAGCTGGAAGTTGTTGGATTAAAAACCGGTATTGTATATTGGGTTTGGTGGAGTAAAAATCCGGTGGTTTTCAGTTATAATCCCGTTGTGTAACTAAAAAAATAGGGAGATAAAAAGTTGGGTAAATCTATTTCCCGTTAAATTCGCTCATGGTCCGGTTGAGGCCGATGGTACCGAATGCCTTAATCATTTCACCGGCTTTTTCCAGTCGTTCGGGGAGCAGAGTCTGCTCTTCCGGGGCAAAATTACCCAACACATGGTTGATTTGTTTGCCTTTCACAAAATCACTCCCTACACCGAAACGGATGCGGGCGAAGTTGGGATTTCCGAGTATTTTGATGATGTCTTTTAACCCGTTGTGTCCACCGTCGCTCCCTTTGCCTTTCAGTCGGAGGGTCCCGAACGGAAGGGCAATTTCGTCGGTAATAATCAGCAGGTTCTCCGCTTTGATCTTTTCGGCCTGGAGGTAGTAGTTTACGGCTTTGCCGCTCAGGTTCATGTAGGTGGAAGGTTTAACCAGGATAAAGGTTCTTCCTTTGTGTTTCAGGGTAGCTGTTGAGCCGAGTTTGCCGGGCTCAAAAAAAATATTGGATGCCTTAGCCAAGGCATCCAATATCATAAAACCAATATTATGGCGAGTATTTTCGTATTCGGCACCAATGTTACCAAGGCCTACCACTAAATACTTCATAGGTCTGATTATTCAGCTGCAGCAGGTTCTTCAGCTTTAGCTTCTTCACCACCTTCGGCTGCAGGAGCTTCTGCACCTTCGGCAGCAGCTTCAGCACCTTCTTCATCTTCTTCATCGTCGTTGTCAGCAACAGCAACTCTGGATCGTTTAATGGCAACAACTACGGCGTTGTCAGCATCCAGAAAACGCAATCCTTCTTTCTCGATTTCACCCACTTTAATGGATTGACCGATTCTCAGGTTGGTGATGTCTAACTCAATGTTCTCAGGTAAGGCGGAAGGTAACCCGCTAACAGTCAGTTTACGGGTAACAGTACGTAATTTACCACCGTTCATTACACCTCTGGAGTTCCCTTTCAGGCTAACAGGTAATTTCACGGTTAACGCCTTATCTTCGGATACTTCCAGGAAGTCTACGTGTAAAGGTCTGTCGGTTACAGGGTGATACTGTACATCTTTGATGATAGCCTTAAACTTTTTCCCGTCAACATCCAGGTCAATGAAGAATACTTCAGGTGTGTTAACCAGTTTCCCGAATTTTACTTCGTTCACGGTAAAGTGCGTATTTTCTTTACCTCCATAGATCACACATGGAATGCTTTCGTCTTTTCTAAGGGTCTTAGCATTAGATGAACCTCTTTCTGCTCTGTTGTTTCCGCTTAATGCTACAGTTTTCATTATCGTTATTTTAAATTTTACACAATAAATACTTCACTAATCGACTCATGACTAGTGACTTTTTTCATAATATCAGCAAACAGATCGGCCACTGAAATCACCTTAATCTTCGGACTGTTTTTAGTCAAAGGGATGGTATCAGAAACGATTAGTTCTGTAAGCTTTGAATTTTCAATTCTTTCGTAAGCCTCACCGGATAAGATGGCATGAGTGGCCATGGCTCTCACACTATTGGCACCATTTTCCATCATCAGGTCGGCTGCTTTGGTCAATGTTCCGGCGGTGTCTACCATGTCATCTACGATGATGATGTCTTTTCCGGCTACCTCACCGATCAGGAACATGTTTTCAATTTCGTTGGCCTTTTTGCGGTGTTTGTAACAAACTACCACTTCGGCGTGCATGTGCTTGGCATAGGCGTTGGCACGTTTGGTGCCTCCCATATCGGGAGAAGCCATGGTCAGGTTGGTCAGGTTCAGGCTCTTTACATAAGGAATGAATACCGTAGATGCAAACAAGTGATCCACCGGTACCTCAAAAAATCCCTGAATCTGGTCGGCATGTAGGTCCATGGTCATGATTCGGGTTACCCCGGCAGCGGCCAGCATGTTGGCAACCAGTTTGGCTCCTATCGGTACTCTGGGCTTGTCTTTTCGATCCTGACGAGCCAGCCCGAAATAAGGCATGATGGCAACAATTTGTCTTGCAGATGCACGCTTGGCAGCATCAATCATCATTAGCAGTTCCATCAGGTTATCGGCAGGCGGATTGGTCGATTGGATAATGAAGACATCAGATCCACGAACAGATTCCTCAAACGAAGGCTGAAACTCGCCATCACTAAAGGTGTTGATGATCACATTGCCCAATGAAGTGCCATGGCTTGCAGCGATTTTCTCCGCCAGCCCCATGGTATTTCTTCCCGCAAATATTTGAACTCTAGACATAATTCCTTCCTTCCTTCTTCTAAAAGGGCTGCAAATGTATTAATTTATTGGAAGTAAGACAAGTAATTAAATGACTTTAAAATAAAAAAGTCAAAGAATTTTTTCGATGAATCAAAAGTATTCAATATTTTCGCAGTCCATTTGACCGGGGGGCTATCATTGATTTTCGAATGAACCCAGTCGCCGGTTGATGTAAACTTAAGCCCGAGTGGTCCTTTTACAGGTTCAGGATAAACTCCACCATCGGGCAAAAGGTAAAATTGCCCGAGTGGCGGAATTGGTAGACGCGCACGACTCAAACTCGTGTTCCTTTGGAGTGCCGGTTCGACTCCGGCCTCGGGTACAATAAAAGCAAGCGAAAGCTTGCTTTTATTTTTTTAGGCCGGAGGAGAAGTTTATCCCGCATTTCGGGCGGGAAGTCCGGCCTCGGGTACAAAAGCTCCTGTTTCAGGAGCTTTTTTTATGGCCGGAGGAGAGGCCAGCCTGAACGAGTTCATTCGGGCAGGTTTATCCCGCATTTCAGGCGGGAAGTCCGGCCTCGGGTACAAAAGGTGTTATTTTACCTTTGTATTTAAGCTCTCCATGACATCAATTATCTTATTCATAATTTCCTCATCTAAATCATCTATAGAGTATTTTGATAATTCACTAGGATAAATGATAGAATAATAATGCCTGTATTTTGATAGGTAGCAAAAAGATTCATTGATATTATTTGCTTTTGAACTTTGCTTGAATAATTCTTTCAAATATTCAAGGACCTCATCAAATTTGTTTGCTTTGTACAAGAATTCGGCTTTCTTAATGCAAAGAGATTTATGGTCTTCACAATTGCAATGCAATCCTGTATGTTCAGTTTGAGACTCAATTAATTGATCACAATAGTATACTGCAGAATCATACTTCTCTCTATATTCGTACATATCCATTAAACGAAAGTTCAACTGCTTTGTAATCTTTTTTAAGGTATCTTGTTTAAGGGCTATTTTATAATCTGATACAGCATGGCTTGTATTATTAATAGATGCATAATAATTCCCTCTCGTATAATAATAGTGGGCAATTGTTACTTCCTTATAATCACTAAGATTTACCTCATTGTCGATTAATGCACTTAGATCACTGATAATAGTTTTATGGAATTGTTTTTCTTCCCTTGTTTTTATTGTTTTAGCATGAGGCATTCTGGTCATTAGTTCAGCTCTCCGCCATATCAATGTGTAATCGACTGTATCCAGTGCTCCTATTTGCTTGTTGAGAAGCTCTAAGTGTTTGGTGCTATGTAAGTTGGGGTCGGGTTGAGCTATTATTGACTGGAGACCTAGTACAATAATCAGTGCTGCTAGAATAAAGGTTTTCATATTTGGAAATTACGATACCCCTAAATTACTAAAATAACACTCCACTAATGGGGTGATAGGCTGTTTTGCATAATTATTTAAGCTTATCAAACTGGAATGGAATTAGGAGGGCGTGAGGTATTGTTCTGCCTCAATATTAATACAACTTCTCATGTAGCAGTGCCATAATCGATGGATTAAACAACCATTAAGTTTGCTGCAGATGCTTAATGATCTCCTGAAAAAATCCTTACTTTTAGCATATGAAGGAGAGTCTTTTAGCAACAGTAGTTCTGATGGTGTATTTACTGATTTTAGTGATTACGAAGTGGGTTGTTCCTAATGCCTTAATTACCTAATATACTATCCTTCCCCGTGCTGTTGGTTATGGTTGTTTTTCAACATTTGCCTGATTGGGTACAGTACGCATTTTTATTGTTTACATGGCTTTAATTTGGTCATTGATTAGGGTTATGATTAGAAAATTTATGAAGCGCTAAGCGTTTGTAGCGTTTTCTCCTCATCATGCATGGCGCATGAGCTGATTTATTTATCCAGTAGCCGGCATTTGGTGTTAAAACCCTGCGGGGGTAAGAAATAATTAAGGAAACCGACTTGTTACAATGAAAAAAATACTCCTTCAAATAAGCTACATCTTGTTATTCCTGCTGGGAATCTATTTTTCGTTGGGGATGCTGGCGTCGGTTGTGCTCATCATCCTGGAATATACCGGCGGACAAATGAGTGCCGAGCTCATCGAGGAATTCCCCGAATTCGATTCCCGGATCATTTACCTGGGGTTGACAGTATTTGCACTATGCTGCGGCGGAATAGCCTTTACCTGCTTCTTCGGCGTTTATGCCATTAAAAAAGGCCTCAGAAAACTGAGGCCTTGAAAGCTTATCGTATGATGGTCACATGTCCGGTTCGGTCATGTTCAATGCCGTTGATGTCTTTGAAATGTAAGCGCCAAACGTAAACACCTTCGGTTACGAATTTTCCTTTGTAGGTTCCGTCCCAGGGTTCAAACGTTTTGTACGATGAGAAGACTTGTTCACCCCAGCGGTCGAAGATCATGAAGCTGTACCCGTCGGCACTTAAGCCGAATCCTTGAGGAGCAAATCCTTCATTCAACCCGTCAAAATCCGGTGTAAAGGCATTCGGAACGTATATTCCAAATTCACCCTCAACAATTACGCTTCCCGAAGTGGTATCCATACAGCCGTTGGCATCCGTTACATATAAGATCACGTTATAGATGCCGGTATCTTCCGGGAAGGTGAAATACGGATGCTGTTCCGTGCTGCTTCCCCAACCGTCAAAATCCCACAACCAGCTGGAAATGTTGGTGAACGACTGGTCAATAAAATAGACCGTCGGGTCGAATACGGTTGTCGGGTTGTTTTCCGTAATAAAATCGGCAATCGGGTTGGCATAAACAGTAACAAATGCAGGTTTGGTCAATGAATTGGTGCAACCTCCGGCAGCAGCAGTTGATGTAACTGTGAGTGTAATGTTATATGTTCCGGCATGCGAATAGTTGTGAGAAACAACACTTCCGCTTCCGGTACTGCCATCTCCGAAGTTCCAGGTTGATGTTCCGACCATACCTCCGGTCGTATCGGAAGTATTGGTAAATTCAAACGGCTGCGACGGTATCAGGCACATGCCAAATGTATCTACGGTAAAGTCAACAACAGGAAGCGGATTAACAATAATATCCTCCGTATCCGTACTGCTGCATGCTCCACTGGTTACATAAGTAATCGTATGGGTTCCTACTCCGGCCGAAGCAGGATCAAAAGTGCCGTTCGCTCCGTTCACAATTCCGTTTCCGCTCCATGTTCCTCCGGGAGTAGCTGCACTCAGGACTACAGGACCGTTTGAAACGCAGTATGGACCGGCAGGAGTTATAGTGGCATCATCGGGAGCAGTAACTACAATTGTGGTTGTTTTTACGTCTCCGCATGGTCCGCCAATCGTATAGGTAATCGTATGTGTTCCGGCTCCGGCAGTTTGAGGGTTGAACGTGCCGTTGGCGCCATTGGTAATGCCGTTTCCACTCCAGGTTCCCCCCGGATCAACAGCGGTTAAGTTAATGGCAGGATCGTTTATACAGTAAGGGCCAACAGGGGTAATCGTGGCATCCATATTTGGGTTCACCAGGATGTCAACGGTCTGGGTGTCGCCGCAGCTGCCCGTTATGCCATAGGTAATGGTGTGTGTGCCCGGTCCGGCTACCGAAGGGTTGAACGTGCCGTTGGCGCCATTGGTAATGCCGTTTCCACTCCAGGTTCCTCCCGGATCTACGGCAGTAAGGTTAACAGCAGGGTCGTTCTCACAATACGGACCTGCAGGTGTTATTGCGGCATTGGCCAGAAGTGTACTGGTGATGGTGTACGAGGAAGGCGTTCCGACGCATCCGTTAAGGGTAGGAGTTACGGTTATGGTTGCTGATGTTGGTGCACCTGCTGCATTGAAAGCAGGTGTATTTCCGGTTCCATTGGCCGCCAGACCGATAGCAGGATTGGAATTGGTCCAGGCAAACGTGCCGCCCGCAGGGGTGCTGGTAAAAGCTGAGGCCGGTACAGGATCACCGTTACAATAGGTTGCGTTAGCCGGCACGGTAACCGTTGGAGCAGGGTTAACTGTGATGGTGTAGGTAGATGAAGTACCCGGACAACCATTCACTGTCGGTGTAACGGTAATGGTTCCGGATATCGGGCTACCCGTTGTGTTTGTTGCTGTAAATGCCGTTGTGTTTCCGGTTCCGTTCGCAGCTAATCCGATAGCAGTATTGGAGTTGGTCCAGGTGAATGTACCGCCGGCAGGAACACTGGTAAAGGCTGATGCAGGAACGGCATCTCCCGGACAATAAGTTGCATTGGCCGGAACATTCACGGTCGGTACCGGATATACGGTAATGAAGTTCGGCATCAATAAGGTGTCGTTCACAGTACCGTTGGTTACGATCAATTGCACATCATAAGAACCGGATGCATTGTAGCAGATGTTGGTCGGATTTTGAGCCGTTGATGAATTAGGGGTTCCTCCCGGGAAGGACCAGGTCCAGCCTGTAGGGCCATTCGTACTCAAATCAAAGAAGTCGATGCAATCGTTTACGCATAAGGTACTATCCGAAGAACTGAATTGTGCTGTTGGGCCGGTACATGGGTTTACGGTAATGGTGTACGTCGACGGCGTGCCGGCACATCCGTTAGCGCTAGGAGTAACGGTAATGGTGCTTGTTATCGGAGCAGCAGTTCCGTTGGTAGCTGTAAAAGCAGGTGTATTTCCGGTTCCATTGGCTCCCAGACCGATGGCCGTGTTGGAGTTGGTCCAGGTAAATGTACCACCGGCAGGATTGGAAGTGAAAGCAGAAGCCGGTACAGGGTCTCCATTACAAAACGTCAGATTTGCTGGAACATTCACCGTAGGGGTAGGGTACACGGTAATCGTGTATGTGGATGGAGTTCCTGTACAACCATTGGCTGTGGGCGTAACTGTGATGGTTCCAGATATCGTAGCTCCTGTTGTATTGGTAGCTGTAAAAGCAGGTGTATTTCCGGTTCCGTTTGCCGCCAGTCCGATAGCTGTGTTGGAGTTGGTCCAGGTAAATGTACCACCGGCAGGATTGGAAGTGAAAGCAGAAGCCGGTACGGCGTCTCCGGGGCAATAAGATGCGTTGGCCGGAACGTTTACGGTAGGATCGGGATTAACAATCACGTTCGTTGTGTCGGTAGAGATACAGCCATTACCATCGGTATAGGTTACGGTATAGATTCCGCTCATAGCAGTAGTCGCCCCCGGAATACTTGGGTTTTGAGCTGCTGAATTAAATCCGTTCGGGCCGGTCCAGGCGAAAGTTCCTGTTCCGGGTGTATTCAGTTGGATAGTCTGACCGATACAATACGGTCCGGTATTGGTCGCTGTTGTCGTTCCGTTTCCGGCTGTATAGGTAATTACTATAGAGCCGTCACCGGCATTATTACCTTGGATACAACCACCTCCGGCGGGAGTTAAGCTGGAACCACCGCCACCACCGGCTGCACCATTTGATCCGAAGCAACAGCCGTCACTACCGCCGCCGCCGCCGCCATAGTAGCCACCGCCGCCGCCGCCGCCAGATGCTCCGAAATTTGGATCATATCCACCATCTCCGCCTGCCATAAAACTGCCGTCAAATCCAGATTGTCCACCACCTGACCATGGAGGGCCACCCAAACCGCCTGCGGTTTGGCTTCCTCCGGCACCGCCAACTGTTTGAAAAGGAGAAGGATTTCCAGCAACTCCTGTTGCACATCCACCGGCTCCACCGGCTCCATCTGTTGGAGCAACCCCTGTTGTTGCATTAGAACCGCCACCTTGACCACCGCCAGCACCGGCTACAATTACCGGAGTACCACCGATAGTGATCCATGAAGCGCCACCACCAGCATAAGAGTTATCATTTCCGGTTGTGGCTGCATGACCGGATCCGCCACCGCCGTAGCTGGGAGCGGGTCCTGTAGGCTGACATCCTACATCAAGTTGGATGTTTTGACCTGGAGTAACAGTAAAAGTTCCCGTAACAGTAGCACCAAGCCCTCCAAGTGGCCCTCCGCCTTGTGCGCCGTTTACAGTTACATTGATGCTGGTCACACATGGAGGTACCACCCAGTTTTGAGAACCACCGGTACAGTTAAAGGTTACACTGGATTGTGCCTGTGTAAGCAGGGCCAGTGTGATGAAAAACAGAAATGATGAGAGTTTTTGTATCATATTGGACGGTTCAGTTCAAGTGTGTTTACTAGTAAGACGAAAAATACGGAAATAGGTTGTCAATATACCAGAATAGATTTGTAAAAAAAAAGCCTCCAAAAGGAAGCTTCTTTTCATGGGTTTAACTAAATCAATCACTTCATGATGAATTTCTTGGTAACGGTTTCACGGCCATTCAGCTGAATGAAATAAATTCCTTTAGACAGCTTGCTTACGTCGATTTCTTGTTGGGATCCGGGAACTGCTTTAACGGTTTTGCCGCTGATATCGGTAATGACGATGCTGGTGTATTGGGTTTCGGAACGCACAAACAGTTTATCTTCAGCAGGATTCGGATAGATGGAAACATCACCTCGGTTCGAACAGCTGGCACTCTTCAGGTCCGAATAGGTAAAAGTACCGCTGTAGTCGGTTTGTTTCAGGCGATAATAAGCCATACCATCGATCGGCGTAAAATCTGTCCAGGAATAATGGATGAGTTCACTGCTGTTTCCGGCGCCGGGCATGGTGGCGATGGCTTCGAAATCGATTCCGTTGGAGCTTCTTTCCACGGTAAAAAACGCATTGTCAATTTCGGTTTCTGTAATCCAGCTCAGTTCAACACGATCCTTGTTGCATGAGGCATCGAAGCTAAGTAGTTTGATGGGCAATACAGCCGGAACAAAGCAATCCAGTACGGCATATCTGGATCCGGAACCGAGTCCGTTGTGTGTCATGGTAAACACAGTCTCACCGGTCGGGTGATTCACCGTAATGAGGTTTCCGGTAGTGGTGGTGGTGTTATAGCGCAACCCTGTTCCACCGTTGATAGCTGTCCAGCCTACGGTGCAGTAATTGGATAATGAAACGGTACCCGAGTTCGCGGCAAAATAGAATTCTTCGGTATTGTTTGTTCCGTTTACCACAACTGAGAACGAAGTGACCGGAGCACTAAAGGTCAGGGTAATTACCTGAGAAGCATTATTCAGCCACCAGGCAGGAGCAGCGGTGTTAAATACTTGTCCGTTGCAACTGTATGAAAAATTACTCAGTGTACTTACGCCCGGCCAGGTGGCACTTACCGTAATGCCGGATCCGGCACTGGTGTACGGGTAATCGTTGGCGTTCAGGATGTAGGCCGACGTAAAATTGGATAAGTTGCATGCTGTCTGGCCAAATACGGGTAACCCGTTAAATACAACCAGCAACAGGACAATGCTATGGATGAAAATTTTGTTGGAACATCTGTGTAACACGGGTATCTGGTTCAGTAAATAGTTTTCGCTTAATTAGCAGAATATGAGCACTAAACTAGATAACCTGTTAATTATAACCAAATAATGTTATAAATTTAACAGCATTGTTGAATAAATTTTGAAATTTTCTCCTGGTTAGTATTTAAACGATTTAGACCAGCTTTTTCTTGAGAGCTGTAGCTACCATACCGGCGGTATTACTCACGTTCAGTTTTTTCATGATGTTCCTCCGGTGAGTTTCGATGGTTCTGCTGCTGATGTTATACAGCTTCCCGATATCTTTATTCGTCTTCCCTTCCACAACATGTTTCAGGATCTCCATTTCTTTAGCGGTTAAATCCGATGTTTCTTTCTTCGGTTTGTTCGCATTTAAGATGCTGTTGATCATTTTAACCGATACTTCATTGCTGTAGTATTTATCACCGTTGGCAACCGTTTTAACAGCTTCGATCAGTTTTTGCCCACCCGAATCTTTCAGGATATAACCAAGTGCACCGGCCTTGATCATGTTCAGGATGTATGATTCGTCCGAGTGCATGGTAAGAGCCAGAATATTCACATTTTTGTGGAGTTTGGAAATAATCTCGGTGGCATCGATACCATTCAGTTCCGGCATACTGATGTCCATAATGGCCACATCAATGTTCCCGTTATTGTTTTCCAGGTATTTGATAGCCTCCGTACCGTTTTCGGCTTCTGCTACCACCTGAATTTCTTTGTCGTGATCCAGAATGGATTTGATACCGTCCCGTACGATCTTGTGGTCATCGACCAGTAATGTTCTGATTTTTTGCATAGTTATTTAATTTAAATGGATAGGAAAGGAAATGTTAAACTCAGTTCCCTTATTAATTTCACTTTTAAATGTGACATCGCCACTGAGCGACTTCACTCTTGATTCAATGTTTTTTAGTCCCTGGCCCTGATAAATCATCAGGTCTTTGATGATAAAGCCCTGCCCGTTGTCGAATAAATTCAGGCTGAGGTTGTTTTCTTTATTTTCAAGTGCAATAACCACCTCATTGGCCTGACTGTGTTTAATGGAATTGTTAATGAATTCCTGCACGATCCGGTAAATGCCTATTTCCAGGCTTTTATCGAGCGGTGGAATCGGAGGTTCACAGATGAAGCGAATCTCCAGTTTTTCCGAACTTGATTTGTTGATCAGTTCTTCGATGGCTTTCACGATGCCGTATTGAGAGAGTGTTGAAGGCAGGGTGTTAAAACAAATGTCGCGCAATTGCTGGGTAGATGATTCGAGCAGGGTTTCAATTCGTTTACATTCGGTATCACTAAACTCCCGTTTCGATTTTACGGCATCCATATTGAGCTTAATGGCTGCCAGGGTTTGGCCTAACCCATCATGAAGGTCTTTGGCGATCCGTTCCCGTTCTTTTTCCTGGGTTTCGATGATGGTCTTCAGCAAGGTTTTGTAAACCTGTTTCCGTGTGGTAATGTCTTTGAGGATCGCCTGATAATTGATCACTTCGCCGTAACTGTTTTTAATGGCATTGGCCGAAATCAGGCAGAATTTCTCTTCATTCTTTTGGGTTACTACCGCACATTCGAAATCAGTGATCTCATTTTCGGTTTTCAGGGTCTCAATAATCCTGGCTGCCAGTGTTTTATCCTTAATGAACGAATAGAATGAAGTAAAATGCAATTCATTTTTACTGGCATCAAGCAATTTAACGGCAGCTTCATTGTAATCGACGATCCGGCCGTTTACGTCAAACAACAGAATAGGATCCGAGCTTTCGTTGAACAGCCGGCTGTATTTCGTATTCAGTTTGTTGTTCTGTTCCTGAAGGGTATAGAGCCGGTAAGCATTTTCGATGGTCAGTTTCAGGTCGAATTCACTCCAGGGTTTGGTCACGTACCGGTAGACCTGCCCTTTGTTGATCGCGTCGATGATGGCGTTGATGTCGCTGTAAGCCGTTAACAGGATGCGCACCGGATTAGGGAAAACGTCCAGGATGGACTCGAAAAAATCAACCCCGGTTTGGTTAGGCATGCGCTGATCCGAAATGATGACCTCGATGGGTTCTCTTCTCAGAATTTCGATGCCCTGCTCGGCAGATTGAGCCACGTGTACATCAAATATCCGACGGAACGAGGCTTTAAAAGCGCTCAGATTCACTAGCTCGTCATCGATATATAATACTTTGATTTTGTCCATTTAAGCAGCAGTTTTAGGTAGCGTAACGATAAATGAAGTTCCCTGATTCAATTCAGAGTGGATTTCAATCTTGCCCTGGTGGAGGTCGAGGATTCCTTTCACAATGGAAAGACCGAGTCCGGTGCCTTCTCCCACATCCTTGGTTGTAAAGAAGGGGTCAAATAATTTGGTTCTGATCTCTTCGCCAATCCCGATGCCATTGTCAGCGATGCGTATCTGTAATTCCTGGTCGAGGTTTTTGGTCTCTATGGTAATCAGGCCCTCCTGGGGATCGTCGTATTTTTTTTGGATGGCATAGATGGCGTTATCAATCAGATTCATCATCATTTGATTGATCTTGCCCGGATTACATTCGGCCAGTGCATGGTCTGTCAGGTGGGTTTCCACCCGAATACCGTTCAGTTTGTTTTTGATCAGGATCAGTGTCGACCGGATTCCTTCGTTGATGTCGGTATTTTTGAGTTCACTTTCATCGAGGCGGGAGAAGTTTCTCAGTCCGCTTACGATTTCCATGGTCCTCCGGGCACCATCTTCGATACCGTTAATGATGCTGTTGAGTTCTTCCTTCAGGTAGTCGTAATCCAGGTCGTTTTTCAGGGATTCCAGTTCGTTTAGTTTCTCGGTGATGTTGTCCTGGTCCAGTTCTTCGTATTTGGAGATGATGGCTTTCAGGTCGTCGAGGTCCTGGCGGAGTGGACCTACATTGGAGGTAACGAAGTTGATGGGGTTGTTGATCTCATGAGCGATTCCGGCGGTAAGTTGTCCGAGTGAAGACATCTTTTCCGCTTCAACCAGCTGGACTTGAGCATCCTTCAACTGCTGGAGGGTGTTGTTCAGTTCCTGGGTGCGTTCACGCACTTTTTCTTCCAGTACGATGTTCTGTTCTTTCAGCAGCCGTTCTTTATCTTCCACGGCTTCGAGGCGTTCCTTCTTGTAAATGTTGATGCGGGCTGCCAGGGCAAAGGAAAGCAAGACCGTTTCGATGCCCGATCCGATCTGCATGGTGTAGCGGGTGAAATCATTGAAAGGTAAAATTTCGAAGTCTTTCAGGATATAGATGATAACTCCACACAGGAACACGGTCCAGGCAGCTACGAAGTACTTTGCAGGTAAATAACCGGTTCGAATAATTTTTATTCCGGTATATAACATGTAAACAGACACAATCATGGCATTCATTTCCATAATTGTAAAACTGAGCTTATAAGACTTGATCACTGCAAAAAGGATAGAAACAATGTAAGGCAGGGTTAAAATGTAAGATACCTGATAAAGTCGTTTGGAATACTCTTTTACTTTTAGGAACACATTCATGAATATCATGGAAGCGATTCCTACAAGCGAAGGGAAAATGAAGAGGCTGTATTTAGCAATTATAGGGGTGTTTGGCCACAAGTACTGGAATGGATATCCTTGTAAACTGGTTTGAGTTAACAGGATCAGGAGGATGTACACCACATAATAGATGTAACTTTTGTCCCGTACGGTAGTGTATATAAACAGGTTGTATAGGATCATAACCAGCATGATGCCGAAATAAATTCCCGATAAAATATCTCGTGTCTTGATTTGGTTGTTGATGGCTTCTTTGGTTCCGATTTTCAGTGGTAGCTGAATCCCTTCGTTGCTTTTTATTTTCAGGTAGTAAGTGTGGTTTTGTCCTTGCGGAATATGAATGTCGAACAAGTAATTGGGATCGTTGTATTTTCTGTTTTGAAAAGGGAATATTTCACCGGCTCTGACAACACGGAACGATGAATTTTCCCGGGAATAAAATTCAATGTAGTCGATAAAAGGAAGGGATACTTCGAGCAGCAGATCTTCGTATTGACTTTTGTTTTCAACGTTAAATTTTATCCAGAATGCGGATTTTGAAATACCCAGATTCGGAACAGGACTGCTGGCAGGAACAAATAACTGATCCATTACGGATTGCAACTTAAAAGTGTCTTGAGGATCCTCAAAAATGGACAGCTTTCCTCCGATTAAAACCAAATCGGTATGATCATTGAATTCTATCGTGTTTCCCCGGATAGCGTTCAGCGATAAACAAAAAAACAATAATATGACCAGCCTGAGATTATTCAAGAGAAAGCATGTTTGAATATGTCCAATAGTCGTCAATAACTACCGGGACAATATTTTTATAAATGATGTCGTAGCTTATGTGGCAGGTAAAACCATTGTTGTTTTCAACTCGTTCCTGAACAGGTTTGTTCCTGAGGGAAAGCATCACTTCTTTATCTTGTTGGTCAGATGTTTCCAGAGTTATGGCGTTTAATATCCCGATCACATGAGCGATGTATTTTTCGTTTGGGTAAGGAAATCCTCCATGTTCGCCTAAAGACATGTCAATCACGAATCCCAGGCTTCCGAATAATTTAAGGGTGTATCCAGCACAAATTCCAAGCATGGTCTGAAATTTTAATTGCTCGGATGAAGCAATGCTGGCCCACATTAAATACCTGCTTAGACCCATTTGCTTCACTTTTTTTGAGATCCATAAACCACAGGACTCGCCTATGCCTCCGTCTAATGCATAATGACGGACTTTGTCAAAAACATGGTGATCCATATAGCCGATGGCTCGTTCAACAGGTAAGGGATGTTTTCCGTCGGCAATTTGAATTCTTACCCCACCAACCAATTCATTGGAATTTCTATCCTGAATTACAGTGCAATAGATGTGCGGATTGTACATCCAGTCGTCGGTATTTGTCGTCACATTCTCTATGCCATAATCCGAGAGCACTTTCCGGTGTCCGTCAATATAAGCTTTGCATAAAGCAGGTTCATCGATAGCTCTGAAAACAAAAATATGATATTGTGCTGTAGGCTTAAGCATCATAATGTAGTACTTCTTCAATTGGTCTTCTTAACGATTTAATGGTTGGGGAGCCTGCTCTGGTTATTCTGAAAATGAACATCACACGTTTTTCATCCGGCAGGTTGCAAATACCTTTTAATTGGTTTTCCAATGCTAACAATTGGGTACTAATGGATTCAATTCCTTCAGGATGCCGGTCGGCTGAACGGGCAAATAAAAAGGCGGATATAGACATGGGTTGAATGGCGATATCTTGGGTGCAGGCATTTAACCAGATTCGCTCCATAAATCGACCTCCGTCAAAGTAATTGGATTGAATTATTTCCCTGGGTGCCACAATCATGCCTATTGCTGAAGCAGCATTAAATCCTTTTTCGGTGAGGCGACTGAAACTTTTACCGAGTTTCCAGTTGTTGGTATGTCGCACGACATTCCAGTTTCTTGATACTTCAAATCCGGCAGCTTCTGTAGGTGTCAGCTCAATGGTTCGAAGATCGATACCGTCACGGGTAAATGTTGCCTCTTCCGGAGTCCAGCGAATCTCGCGGATAAAATTCATGTGCCCTGTTTTACTGGTGTAGTACAATCGGTCAACTTCCATGAGGACATCCTTAATAGCATCAATTTGATTTTTATCTTTGAAAAGCATCAAATTCAGCGCAGGGTTATTACAAACCATGGTACTAAAGCGGTTTAATTGATCCTCACTTAAGGCCTGGCATGATTTAATGCTCCGGTTGGTAACCCTGTTTCCGATTTGTTTAGCCAATTCGGCTTGTTTTTGATCCGTTTCAGTTTGTTTGTAACAGGTAAAGCGAGCAACAAGCAGTTCATTGGGATAATCTGGAAACAGTTCGGGTTCTATCTGAATACCTCGGATGGATCCCTCGAGGATTAGATTTTCACTGGCCGCTCCCAGGCTGATGAGTGCCGCTGTGTTTTGATAGTTTAAAATAGAATGCGAACGGTTTTCATCAAGAAAAAGGAGTAGTGATTTGTTCTTGTAAACCCATTTCCAGGGTTGAATATTCCCTCCGGAAGGGGCCTGTGCTGCTGCTTCAACCAACTGTTCAACGACCGATTTCGGAAGTTCAAGTGCTCCGGGATCGCTCTCGTTGGCATATTGTTCGATCAGCCTGGTATACTGATCAAATGAAGTGGGAGGAATACTTGGAGTTGGTGTGGCATTTTGTCCCGACTGGCTGATATAATCCTCCACCTCGTTGTTGGTGGCATCCTCCACATCCACAAAATACCGCCCCGATTTGGTGAACTGCCCGAGTAATATACGGCGACACACATCAGTACAAATACCGCCTCCGAAGATCACGCCCGATGCGAGTTGGGGCCAGGTGGTGATGGTCTCTTCGATCTCCAGCATGGAGGCTTTTAGTCGCTCGGAAGAACTTTCCACGCCCAGCATGGGCAATAAATAGGGAACTTTCTCTTCGTTGGTTTTCGCTTCTTTGACTTTGTTCAGGTCCAGGTGATCGATCAGTCCGTGCAGGATCGGCAGGTTCGGATCGAGGTCGTAACGTTCAATGTCGGTCGTGCCGCGGTCGCTCGAATTCATCACGACCGGAATACCGAAGGCCCGGGCTTTTTGCCGGGCAAAGATTTTGGCGTAGAGGCCATCGCATACCTCAATGCAGATGTCGAGTTTTCCGTTTTTACTGAAGAAATCATCCGCATTGGATTCGGTTAAACCGTCGTGGTAACAGGTTACGTTCAGGTAAGGATCGATCTCCGCAATTTCCCGGGCGACCATTACCGTCTTCTTCAGTCCGAAGTTTTGAACGCCGGTCTGGATGCGGTTGAGGTTCGATAATTCGATCACGTCGAAATCGGCGAGTACGAGTTCTCCGCAGATGCGCTCCGTAGCAATCGTGAGGGCTATGGCTTTTCCTACGGATAAACCGATAATGCCTATTTTCTTCCCCGTAAGTGTGATTTCCTCTTCGGGAGTAATCTTATATTGGTTTCGGTTGGTTCTGACCTCAATGTACTCATCCCGGTCCAACAGGTGGATCAATTTGTTGAGCCATGGGTAATAGACCCATTGGCCGTAATCGGCCTTGGGGCAGTCGCCCAGGAAGTCCGAAACGGCGGACTGAAGTTCTTCGGTTGTGAATTTTTTTCGTGGGTTACGAAGCTTGATCAATTCCTCTAACTGGGAGTCAATCTCATCAATAATTTGAATGTCCGGGCGGCTTTTTAGCAATGCCGTTAATAATTTTTGGTGGTTTTTTTGCCGGATGTCGAAAAAATCAGGAACATAAGATAATGATTTAACGTATTCATTATCAGTCGCTAATAGATTATAATCAAAAGATTCTCCCATCGGTTTGGTTCGGCTTAAAATAAAGTTTAATAATAATGTTTTTTATTGAAGAAAAACTACGTATAAATACGTAGTTTCAAGCTATCAAAATACATATCATTTTATAAAACTGATAATATTATTAAATTAGTACTACCAATGGATCAAAAAGAAAATAAGAAAGTAAGCGTGCTCTACGTCGATGACGAAGCGGGAAACCTGCAGGCTTTTAAGGCGGCTTTCAGGCGGCTTTTTACGGTGCATGTCGCCGAGAATGCAGCAGAGGGGATGAAGATCCTCGACGAACAGGAGGTTCATGTGGTGCTCACCGACCAGCGTATGCCCGGAATTACCGGCATCGAATTCCTTCAATCCATCCTCGAGAAACACCCCAATCCAATCCGAATTCTGGTTACCGGATACAGCGATATCGAAGTGGTGAAAGCGGCAATTAATAACGGACAGGTTTATAAGTATGTCGATAAGCCGTGGGACAACGATCGGCTCAAAATGAACATCGAAAATGCCTACGAAGTTTACCGTTTACGGGAAGAAAACAAACAACTTACGAAAGACCTGGAACGGGTCAATCAGCAACTGGAGTTTATGCTGCGGCAAAAACTGATCTCTTAATCGGCCGCGTAGAGTTTTACGAAATCCATCGAACTCAGAATACCGACTACCTGACCTTCATCCATCACGACCAGATGATGCACATGGTGTTTTTCCATCATTTTCGCCGCATCTTTGATTCCGGAATTCGGACTCACCACATGGGTTTTGTTGGTCATGATCACTTCAACCGATTGGTCGCTGTTCCGCTCGGCTGCCACATCACTTACCGAAACAATCCCCTCTATCTCACCGGAAGTGCTCAATACCGGAACGGCATGGATGTGCTTGCGGTCGAGTAAACCCCGCACATGTTCAACGGATTTGTTTTTCTGAGTCACTATCACCGGACTCACCATGATGTCTGCTACTTTCATTGTCGTGATTTTAGAACGCAAGTCTACTTATTTTACCGGATTTTAAAAATGATTTTGGGCAGAATTGGGGAGCGAAAATTTAGGTTAAAAAACCAGCTTTTAGCCGGAATGCTCCTCCTCTTGGGTTTACCGGTTTTTCGCTAATCGCTCCAACCGGCACGGGCTTCTCGCCCAACTAAAATGTTAAAACCAAAAAAGGCCACACATTTGTGTAGCCTTTTTCTGCTTTTGCTCCTCCTCTTGGGCTTACCGGTCTTCCGCTAATCGCTCCAACCGGCACGGGCTTCTCGCCCAAGGCCCAGGATAAAATAAAAAACCCCAGCTAAAAGCCGGGGTTTCTCATTTTCTGCTCCCCCTGTTAACCCATTATCGAACAAATTTCGGGAGGATTTAAAACGGCTGTATGCCCTAAAATCATTGATAAAAGCAGCATAATTAGTTTATTCCTGAAATAAATCGACCAAATTTTCTTTAATCTTAGTTATCTGAACTTACCTTTGTTTAATCAGAAACAAAGGAATTGAATTCAGAAGATAAAAATACAGACAAGGATAAAGAAACTCACGATAATTTAGAGCAGGAAATTTATGATGCTTTGAACTTAGAGTCGGAATTTGAAGAACTACTCAATCCGGAATTATCTCCATTCAACGAACCGATAGAAGAAATACCTTCAATTAATAATGAGTATTATTTTGAGGAATTCTTCAAATGGCTCTCCATTGGGTATCAACAGCTTTTCCATGAAGTTTATACTAAAAAAGATTATGTTATTCGGTATTCTTTTTATCCTCCTGAACAATTTCCTGAATCAGGTGATGTACAAAAGCAAATCTGGAAACCCATTTTAGAAACAGAGCTGAAGTTACAACAAGAATCTGGGAAGCAAAGAGTATTTGATAAATCTCCCTCACATCATGTTTTTTTAACTTCCATGTTGGAAGCCATAGGTAGAGATACAGAAATTTTTATCAAAACTTATGCTAAGCGAACCAATAAAACTTTGGAGCTTAAATATGCAGGAGGCATACAAAGATGCCTGGAATTAATCATTGGTGAGTTAGAAACGTATCTTGAACGAAATGATGTTCAGCTGATTCCTGCTTTATACCATAACCGGGATTATGGACTTATGATGTCAATGAATGGGTACGAATTAAATGACAATGAAGATGAACCTGTTTTTGAATTTGGTTTTTCAAAAACCACTTCCGATAGTTTTGTGAAACAGTTAATAAAAATTTTAGAAGCAAAGTTAACCTTATTGAACCCGCCTTTAGTTAACACAAAGATGTCTAAAGCTAATCCTAATAAAAAGTATGACAATAAAAAGCTGATTGATATACACGAAGACATCATTTCTGACCTCGTTAAACTATTGATCCCCTATTTTGATGAAAAAGACCATGAAGATTTGGAAAAACTGCTTAATGGAAAAGAAATAACTAGCCCTCTACTGTTTAAATCTATGGGTATTCAACTAGTAGATGTTTTTTTTAAGTTAAAAAGAGCCGGAAAAATAAACAATTATAAAACGGAAATTAATCAGTGGATCTGTGAGCATTTTGAATATCTAGAAAATAAAATAACGATAAAACCTTTTAAAAAGAGTTATGTAGCCAAGATATTAGCTATGGATAAATCCATATCCAAAGACAACCGGATTTCTCTTGAATCACTTTCTCTTACTTAACTTTTCTTAGTGGTATTTTGGTGGATTTTCAGGGGGGTACCCCTTGAATAACCCCTATCTTACTTATTTATTTTGCCTTCATGTTTAATAAAAATTATGAAGGAATGAAAACAATTGTCATCAGTGTTGAAGAATTTCAACAAATTCTTGACCAGAGGTTAGACCTGGCATTATCTAAATTAGGTAAGGAAGAAGAACACGGAGAAGAAACGTTAGTTACCCGAAAGGACATTGCTCGTTTATTCGGAGTTTCTCTTGTTACAGTAAATGCCTGGATGAAGAAAGGTTTATTGCCTTTTCATCGCATTAACCGCAGAATTTATTTTAAGAAAAGTGAGGTATTAGCCACATTAGAAAATGTTAAAAAATACCGAAGACCATGAAAACACCACATCAAAATTCAAATCAGGTGTTTTTTAATAACAATTCTGTCGAAAAACACCTTTTTCTGCAGTCCAATGCGGATTTTAGAAACCATTCCATAAAGAATCCTTTATCTATCCTCGAAGAAGTCATAGAAGGGTTAAATAGAAACTATAGGGAACTGGAAGAAAAGGAAGGGAAATACATTGATTACCGGTTAAAAAAGAACAAGAAATTAATCAATGATTTATACACAGCTCGTGATTCTTTGTCCTTCTTAAAATGGTATGATGTATGGGTATTGTTAGAAGCCAGTATGGATCATCTTCTTAAAAAAGACCCTGAACTATCTGGTTTTCAATTTCGTGTCAGAACCAAAATGAACGGAGAAAACTTTGCTTCATTAATGTGGGATTAATAAACAGTTATGGAAAAACAACATCAGCCTACGGCTTTCCCGATAGAGGTATTTCCTGCTCCTGTTCAGCAGTATATTATTAAGGCTAATCAGACATTAAATCATCCAATAGATTACCTGGCTTCTTCTGTACTTTTTGCTACTGCAATGGGTATAGGTAATTCAGTTAGGTTAAAAGTGAAAAATGGTTGGTACGAGGTAGCTATTTTATACATTGCCATTGTAGGAAAGCCAGGCATTAACAAAACACACTCATTGGATTTTGGTATTCGACCATTATTTAAAAAGGAAAGGCAATACCTTAAGCAATATCGGGATGAATTAGCTGCTTATATAGAGCTGGATGAAAAAGAACGTTTGAATACACCGGAACCTGTTTTACAACAATTACTCATTACAGACATTACTCCTGAAACTATTAGTCAATTGCACGAAAACAATCTGCGAGGTATTGGTTATTACCGGGACGAACTGATTGCCTGGTTGAATGATTTTAACCGTTATCATAAAGGCTCAGACGAACAGTTTTGGTTATCAGCATTTAGTAACAAATCCATTCGGGTAAACAGAGCAGGTAAAAAAACAATTCTGATAGAAAGCCCTTTTATTCCGGTTATTGGAAGTATTCAACCATCTGTACTGTCAGAACTGTTTGGAGATAAACGAACCAGTAATGGATTTACCGACCGGATATTATTTGTATATCCCGATCAGGTAGAAAAACCCTACTGGAAAGAAGAAGAAATGCCACAGGAGTTAATAGAAGAATATGAAAATATCATTCTTCGGTTGTTTGAGACCGAACTTCGGTTAGATGAATATCAACATACGCAACCCTATGAAATAGATTTTTCACCTGAAGCTAAAGCTTGTTTTGTCAAATGGTATAATCATAACACCAATGAATATAACGATCCTGCTACTCCAATGAACATGGCAGGAAGCATTGCTAAGAGTGATGTAATTTGTTGTCGTTTAATGCTCATTTTACAAGCACTCAAAGATGCTTCTGTCAGGCAACGTGTCAGACAAATTGAATTGGAAACGGTCATTAAGGCAATACAACTCACAGAATATTTTAAAAGACAAGCAAAAAAAGTAAAGCAGTCTATTAAGGAAAATGAATTACGTACATCGAATGGTGAAAGGTGGCACTACTTTCAGAGTTTACCACAAGAATTTAACCGGGCTACTGCCAATGAAACAGCCGAAACAATGAACCTGAACCTAAAAACAGCAGAAAAGTACCTGAGTTATTTTATCCGGAACGGATTTTTATATAAACCGGGACATAATCAATACAAGAAGTATTAGGGTGTAGGATTTGTAGGATTCATAGGATTTGAGTCTTTATTTCCCCTAAATCCTACAAATCCTACACCTTTTTACAAAAAAGATTCATGGAGGTAGTAACTACAAACGTGAACTAAAAACAAGATAAAAAAATGAAATACGAAATTAAATGTGGGTTCTGCGGAGAAAACTTTGAAAGCACAAGAACCAGTGCTAAATATTGTTCAGACAACTGTCGGGTGAAGTATCATCAGCTAAAGAAAAAGCAAGAGGAAAATACCAGCCAACAATTAACTATTCAACAAGAAGAACGAAGTATTCAATATGGTTACCTGGAGCAACAGATAATAAGTCTGATACAGAAAAACAGATTCATCATTGCCAAAGCAAAAAGAGGAGAAAGAGAAAAACAACATTATATTAAGATGATCCGGGAGATAGGTATAAACATTAAATATACCGAGTTACAGATACAGGAGGATGAGAACAAACAAAAGCGGATTCAGAAAAACCTGTCATCGAAACATAAGAAGGTATTAGAATTAAAAAAGAAGGCAAATGAAAAAAGTGAAATAATAAACCGTCTGACAATAATGTTGGATCTTAAAAAAACAGAGAAAGAAGTTGTAGCCATTGAAAATGAGATAGAGAAACTATATAAAAACATCTCCAGTCAAAAACGGGAACACATTCATATAACTGCTGAACTGGAAGAATGGAAAGACCGATTGGGAGATATAAAAAAGCACCTTAACCGGTATCGGGAAACCTATCAAAACAATCATCAGGAAATAGAAGCAATTAAAAAACGAATGAACAATCCGGATTTAACACAAAACATTATTCCCATCCCTCAACCGGTAATCCCCAAACGCATTCCTACTCCATCTAAAACTTCCGGTAAAAGTATAGGAGCTGGAGACCTGCAACACATCAATTTTCAAACATTCAGGTTATCAGGAGAGTTAGGTGCATTTTTAGGAGAACTGGATCGTAACAAAACTTGTTTTGCCCTGACCGGAGATTCAGGAGCAGGAAAGTCCTGGTTTTCTTTTGAGATGGCCAGGTTGTTTATTGCTGAAATGGGATTTAGTGTTAAATACTTTTCCCTGGAAGAAGGAGTAGGAAAACTGACCCAGGAAAAAGTAGTTGCTTACGGATTGGGAAATGAACTTAATTTAGTGGGAATAGGCTCATTGGAAGATGTAAGAACTGCTGCAAAAGAATATCCGATGGTGATTGTGGATAGTTTTAATTCATTAAATACCAAAGCCGAAGAATTTGAAAAGCTGAGGACGGATTTTCCTAATACCATTTTCCTGTTGATCTTTCAAAAAACCACTGCAGGAACTATTAGGGGAGGATCGGCTATTAAATATAACAGCTCGGCAACCATCAATGTCATCATAAGGGAAGGACAACGTATTGCCATCATGGAAAAAGGTCGCTACGGAACCATTGGCTGGGAATATTCCATTACTCAAAAACGGCTTATCAAAACAGGTGATACGTTTTAATTTTTTATTCCAATATCCCAAAAAAATGCCATTATTTTTACGTAAATCTATTCGTAAAGAACGCATAAACAAACTGTTAACTGGCGTAAAATAGCGTAAAAACACACCTCTCAAACTCCTTATGCATCAAGGCATTTACGATTCTTTACGTTAAAAATAGTTTGTATTTCAATGATCATTTTAATGAAAAAATTTGGAATAAAATAATTGAGATATTTAATTTTAATAATCTATTTTTCATGCTGATTATGAAATTGTTATACGTATATATACGGATTTTAAAATTAAAATATTTAGAATACATTTGTGTGAAATAAGGAAATAGAATTTTTATAAGAGAAAAGAGATTTACAAACATATTGTATAGCGTAATGCTATAATTCTTGCAAAAGAAAACTGGAAATTTTTAAACAAAAACGAGAATTATAAGCAAAACGCTCACCGTTTGGGGTGGGCTTTGCTTATTTCGTTTTTGTGGGTATTCCAGTACCTCTTTTGCGAGTAAGTATAAGTTCCACCCCTCTTTTTTGAGGGGAATTATTAACTAAATAGTTACCCGTATGATTAATGTTTTATTAGTAGATGACTACGCTTTAATTAGGCAATGTATAAGAGATTTACTTAAAAAAGAAACTGAAAGAATTAATGTAGTTGGTGAATGTTCCAATGGAAAAGAAGTATTGCCCTTTCTTGAAACAAACAAAGTAGATGTAATTTTAATGGATTGCAATATGCCTTTGCAAAATGGAATAGAAACAACGAAACAGGTTAAACAACGATACCCTGAAATTAAGGTAATCGGTCTTTCTATGAATGATGATTTATTTACACAGGAATCATTTTTTAAAAATGGAGCAGACGGATTTCTGTCTAAATCCAAATTTGAAATAGAGGAGTTAATTTCAGCCATTAATGAACCAATAATAAGTAAAATATGACCGTTAGTAAGGAAAATAAAACATTCCTTTCTTGGGAATATGGATTTAATACTTTTGATTGGGGAAGTTCCGTTTTTATTCATACTCAATGGGTTAAAAAAGAAAGAGCAATGTTTAGGAAACATAATGTAATAAGGGTTGGTGGTTTGCTTCTTCTTGCATTATTTATGTCCATTAACATTTTTGCCCAGGAACAGGTAGGAGGAAATCTTTACGACAGGTATAAAAACCATGCAGAAGAATACATTATTCAACAACAATCACAATTTAATCCATCTATTCGAACTCCTTATGGTTTGGTGGAATCTCCCTCTGTAACCATGACCAAGAGAATTGTTAATACAGCTCCCAATCAAGAAAGTGGAAATACAGCACAAGGTGTGGTTAATCAACAGAATCAACAAGCAGCAAATATGATGGGAGGAGCAACACCCAATTATAAACCCGGAATGACAAAAGAAGAAATGATTGCAGAAAACAATCGTTTTATCAAAGAGCAAATGGCAAAACAAAAAGGGTAT
The DNA here is from genome assembly GCA_020435335.1 of Flavobacteriales bacterium. GTDB lineage: Bacteria > Bacteroidota > Bacteroidia > Flavobacteriales_E > Vicingaceae. Next base: position 61,048 of record JAGQZT010000031.1, read on the forward strand.
TCTCAACCTACTGCCGAAAACAATTTTGCTCAACAATCCCCTAAAGAAAAAGAATATCAAACCATGATAGCTGACCTTAACGAAGCCTATCAGGTTAGCCGTTATTTGGATAAGATGCAATATTATCAATCTCAAAAATACCTTAGTGATTTACCTAATTATGAAAATGCTAAGGAATTGATAAAAGGGATGCTTTCAGGGCAACAGCCACTATCTATAAAAGATGCCTATTTCGCTGCCGAATCTGCTTATGGAAATTTGCATTTAAATTATGACGAATATACCAATATCATTAATGCCAATGCAAAATTCATCAAGCTATGGTTAACCCAACAAGGATATAACCTCAACAATCCCGAAGCTCTACATTATGGTATTCAACATTTTATGAGCGATACTTTACAACTAACGCAAACTAAGATAGACGACCCTTTATCGGGAAAATTTGCAACTACTCATGTTCCATATTATTATGATTACATAGATTATACCGCTACTAAAGACAAAAGAAACTATTTTGTAACTAAAACATTGGCAACAGGAACAGGTCAATGTCATACACTACCAGTTACTTATTTAGTATTGGCAGAAGCTCTTGGTGTAGAAGCCTATTTATCCTATAATCCTGAACATTCCTTTATCCGATTTAAAAATAATAATGGAGTAATGATAAACTTTGAAACTACCGTAGGACAATTTATTACTGACCAATCCTATTTAGAAACCCTACCTGTAATGGCAAAAGCAAAAAGGAACAATTTATTTTTACAATGCTTAACTAAAAAACAAGTAGTTGCCACTACCTTAATAGATTTAGCAGTTAATTTCACTCGTGAACATTGGGTTGGAAACGAAGCGTTTATAAAAGACTGTATGAATAGTGCTAATCAACATTTTCCAAACACGGAATACATTAATACAAGTAGTCATTACTTACACCGAAAACTATACGCTAATGAACTCAATAACATTGTTCAGGAAAAAGGTATGAAAGGGTTAAATGAAATACCAAACGACCCCGAAGCTCTAAAAATTTACCAAGAATACCAATCATATATGGACAGAGTGAATCAATTAGGGTTTCAGGATTTTCCTGAAGAAGAATATGTAAGAATGATGGAGTACCATGATAAAAAAGGAATGTTGCAGAAGGCTAAGAAAATAGATACTAAAACTAAAAAAAGCTTATATTTAACGTACTAATATGAATACTAAAATACTAATAACACTCATTGTTTTTATTTGTTTTACAGGTAATGTAAAATCGGAAGTAAAAGCCGACAGTTCTAAAATTTATTTTGAAAATGCACTTCAGGAAGTAAAAGAAATGTTGGAAGAGAACAAACCGCTTGATTTTCAACGAGCAGTTTTTGTAACGGAAAATGCTTACCATGAAAATAATTACTCCTATAAAAATTTTGAGCGAGCAATAAAAAATCATACCTATCACATTAATCAATTAATCAGAGCAAATAACAAGAGTGATAGCCTTGACTTTAATGTAAAAGTGAACAAAAATGGACGTTTTAACATAGATGAAATACGTTACACCCCTGAACAGAAAAAAGAGTTATATAATAATGTCATAACAAATTGGTCAATTTTCACTTACCTGACTGATACGACAACATTTGGTTCAATGGTTCATTACCCATACCAATACAATGCAAAAGACCCGTTTGGAATGAATGACTGGAGAAATTCGCAAGTAATTAATTTATTAGCATCTAATAATAGTATAGGAAACTGTTTTGCTTTAACCGCTTTATATAAAATATTTGCCAATCAGTTTAATAGTGATGCTGTAATCTGTACTGCTCCACAACACATTTATATTCAACATAAAGATCATAAAGGAGATTGGTATAATGTGGAATTAGCAACAGCAGGACATCCCGCAGACGGAAGCATACAAACATTAACTTATACCACTAATAAAGCCCTAATGAATGATATAGCATTAAGAACATTGGACGAAAAACAAAGTATTGCTTTATGCTTGGTAAACTTGGCTAAAAGCTATGAACATAAATACCAAAACCGTACAGATGAGTTTTTAATGCAATGTGCCGAGCTAGTTTTAAAACATGACCCTAAAAATTTGAATGCCTTATTACTCAAACAACAAGTATTAGATGCAAGAGTAGTAGAATATGCAAGGAATAACAAAGTAGATAACATTGAGAAATTAAGAAAAGATAATAATATCAATGTTCAGTTTCAACAATTAGAAAATCATTTAACTTATTTAAGCGAGTTAGGATATATTCAAATGCCTGTTGATATGCAAGAAGTGGTATTGAGTGGGTTTAAAGGAGAAAACGCTGCACAATTCATCAAAAAAGATAAAAACCCAAGCCCCTTTACTTCGATTGACGTGCCGGAAGAGGATAATCAATATTTAGATTTATCACATGGTATTTTTCAGGAAGTATTTGAGCCTAAAGAAATAGAAATTTATGGACATTTTACTTTTAATACTAAAAGTAATGAATTAACAAAAATTGACACTCAAACGGTCAATAACCAAATTATAGATCCTGTTGCTTTCGCTTATGATTTAGGAGCAAGAATGTATGATGCACGATTGGGTAGGTTTTTAAGTATTGACCCATTAGTGGCTAAATACCCAGATTATAGTCCATATAGTTTTGCAATAAATAACCCTATTTTATTTGTTGACAAAGATGGACAGGAGCCAGTAAAAGAATTTGTTGGAACTTCTGCTGATTTCGCATCTGTGCTAAATAATAGCCCAAATAAAGTGGGAGGTTTTGTAGGTACTGCTGCCGTGGATTATTTAGTAGGCTTAGGATCAACTGAATTTAAGTGGTCTCAAATGAGACCATTTCCAACCCAAACAGGTTATTTTAACCAGAAAAAAGGCAGGTATATATATACTGAAAGAGGTGGTTGGATTGATATGACACATTTTTTATTTTATGCTGGAAAAGCGTATCAATATAAACAAGAAGGGGAGAAATACCCTGTTGGTAAAGTATTACAAGAAGGGTTATTGCAAGAAATTTCTGATATGGTATCGGCTGAACATTCTGCATTTAGTTATGAAGATTTACCTAGCGATAAATACGGAGCTGATTTTGCAATAAATTATTTTGACCCAAAAAGTGAATTAACTTTTGCTGAACAAGTACAAAATTATCTTGATGTTGTTTTAGGGGCTAAAAATCCTGAAGATGCTCCAAATTATGATGCTTTACCAGAAACAGATGCCGAAACAGTAGGAACTCCTCCAACAGCTACAAATATGTCATCTTTTCCTAAATATACATCAAAGAACCCTTCAAGTAGTAAAGGAGAACAATCTTCAGATAAAAAAGGAAAAAACAATTAAATATGAAATATATATTTATATCAATACTACTAACATTTATTTTTTCTTGTGCTATGGATTCAAGAAAAGAAGATAGTATAAAATTAATTGAACAGATAAGTAGTTTTAAAGAAAAAAATGGTCGATACCCATATAGTCTTGGTGAAATTGGAGTAAAAGAAGATGAAGCTGGTCCAATATACTACCAGTTAACAGATGATTCGACAAATTATAGGTTATGGTACGGTTTAGGTTTAGGTGATTCAGAGGAGTATAAATCAGAAACAGATACATGGTATAGTCCTGACAATACTAATTCTGTCTCAAAATAATTTTTTTTAGAAAAGCTGAAAAATCTAAAGATTTGGATGAAAATAGATTTAACAAGAAAAATAATAATAGTAACATTACTATGTTTTGCATTCCAATATATTAAGGCACAAAAAATAGACGAAAATGGTGTGTTAAGAATGGAAAAAGACACTTTTGTTTTAAAACACAATTTACATTTAGCTGCTAAAGCCCAATTCTATTTTCAGTGGGGAGATGAAAAGTATATGGAATTGGCACCAAACAAATTAATATATCAAATGAAAAAAGGATTAGAAGATGGCATATATGTAGCTACTTTTGATAAAGAACTAGATTGGCAAATTCCTATTAAGGATACTGCTATGGTAGTAACAATGAAAGATGGTAAACTAAGTGGTTTATTGCAAAGATGGGATGATGAAGATAAGTTAATAGCTGAAGAATGTGAGTATAAAAATGGATTAATGCACGGAGTAAGAAAGTTGTATTATTTTAATAAAGAAGGTAAAAAACTCACTAACATAGAAATATATGAGAAAGGATTACCTGTAAAAACATTGCAAATTGAATGGTAAAAACTAAAAAGGTATTTAAACATACTAAACTAATATTAGGAAGTTTTTTATTATTGATTTTAATTTCGTGCGATACCTATTCAACTAAAGAGTTAATTTCCTCCGGTTCAAATATTCAAAAAAACTTTATCAAAGGTATTAGAACTCATTTGTACAATTGCCAATACTTATAAATACTAATGAATGTTCCAACTAAAATAATGAAATAACCAAAAGCTGCAACATATCCTTTTTCACCAAAAGAAAGTCGAAGTAAAAAAGTTTTCAATATTTTGAATGAAATAATCATTAACCAGATAATTACGAGCCATACAACAATAAAAGCTGTCTGTATTAGAAATGGATTGCCAATAGAAGAAAACCCACCAAAGACGATAAAAAACATGTTAGAATAAAAGTTATAGACAACTTCATTATCAATAAAAAACATCAACATTAATAATATGCTCATCATAAAAACAAAAAGCAAAGTAATTCCGGTAATAAGCAATGACCTTAGCATCAAATGAATATTATTTTCAGGTTTAATTACCCACCTGATTACTTTTGGAATTATTACCCAGGAAAAAGAAATAGCACCTAAAAAAGCAGTGGCATACATCAATAAATTTTCCCTATCTCCATCTTCATAAGATATGAATATTAGTATAAAAGGTAAAAAGCAAAAAATAAATTGAGCAACTAATGTAATCCATATTTGAACTCTGAAACTCCTTAAATTCTTAACAAAAACACCTGATTTTTGGCTATTTAACCATGACCAAAAGCTCTCCACATTTCTAACAATGACAAGTTTTTCCTTATGAGAAAGAAAATTCTTACCTATAATAACAAACATAGATCCAATACCTGCCATTACTCCCTCAAATAAGAGAAGTTCTTCTATACTGATGCTTACTCCACTCATTATAAATGTTTAAATATGAATTAATTTACAATAAAGATACCAATATAAAATTTTAACTTTCACTTATGAATTTTACTACAATTTATAAGACATTCTTAGCTGAATTAGATGCATGTAAACTTACACCGGATAATATACGGGAAGAAATCAAACAAATCTGTGATAAACACTTCGATGCAATTAAAGCTGATTCGGAACAATCCTTGAAGTTTTTCCACCTTGAACATGAACTAATTCACATTAACAAATCAATTTCTGGCGGGTTTTCACCAAGTATGACTGGTACCGATACAAATGAAGAAGGAGAAGAGATTGAAGTAATATGGCCGGACTTTCGGAAATATGATGAAGAATCATACACCTATTTTCAAGAACGATTTGTATCCACAAAGAATCAGATGCTTAAGTACCAATATGGATTGATGTCCTATATTAATGGAAGCATAAAACATAATGATTTAAAACAAGAATTAATCAAATCTCTAATAGATTGTGCAAATCATGTTTTATTAATAAAAAAGGATGCAAGGCGTAGATATAAGTACACCTATATTGTTGTAGAAAATTACCGTAGTGCTTTTGAAATAGCTGTAAAAGGAAATTTCAAAGGTCAAATCAAAAATATATTATTGTTCTTATATGATAAATATGAACAATCAGAAATCAATGAAGAATCAACATTTAGTTTTTTTTATTTGTTATTTGATTTATTTTCTAGTTCTCAAAAAGAATTCAAGAGTTACATTTCTACAGATGATTTCTTGAAAAAAATATATGGTGATGCACAAAGCAAGATTCAAACTAACGATTTAAGTGATGCAGAGATCCTGTTAAAAAAAGCAGTTATCATTGCACAAAAAAGTAATGCTCCTATTAAAACCCAATTGCAAAAGGAAATAGGAAATACCCTGGAAGCAATCGGAGATAAAGAAATTGGGAATGGTAATTATTTCGGGAGTCAAATTTATGCAGAAGCTGCTTTATTTTACAAAGAAGCAGGGGAACTCGAACTTGAGCAAGATGTTTTAAAGAAATATGAGAATGCAAGAGGTCATATACAACTTGAAGAATTTAAAAGTGAATTTTCAGAAGAAGAAATGAAGAATTTAGATAACTGGATAGACAATCTTATTTCTAAGAACAATCCAGGGTTACTTATTCATTTGTTGACCTTAAAGTCTAATATTCAACCTATTTCTGATATTAAAGCCATTTCGGATCCTATACCCAAACATTTTTTATCCAACTTTGGAAGTCAACTACTTCTTGATAAATATGGTAACACAGCAGAAAAATATGAAACAGAAGAACAGAAAAGAGCATATAGGTTTTGGGAGCATTTTAGTAATAATATACAACTTTCCAGGCAAATTGCTTTTAATACTACAATAAGAGCAATAGAAAAAGGAGTATTAAATTCTAATATGATTGTTGGTTTTTTAAAGGCATCGTGGTTGAATGAACCTATAACAAGATATTATCAAAACACAAAACAAGTTATTATACCCAATGATATTATTATACCTCCTGTTGCCTATTATTTCCATTGTCTGGAAGAGTCTATAAAAAAAGACAGTAAAGTGTCTCGACAAGATTTTGTAGCACCTATAGATAGTATGGCATTAAAAATTGAGACTATTCTTAGGTTTGCGTGTGAAAGGCTTGGAATTAATAGAACTATTATGAAACCTAGTAATAATAAATTTATGATTCCTAGAGCAAAAACTCTTAGTCATCTATTCAATAACCTTGAGCAAAAAGGGGTTTTTGATGAAAAAGACATAGCAATATTCAAATACTTATTTATCAAACCAGAACATACTAATATTCGAAATGAGGTTTCTCATGGCTTGTTCGATCTATACGAATATAATGCAAGTACAGGGTTAATGATATTAGGCTGTATAATTAGATTATCAATGCTTTCTTTTAAGGAACCTATTAATTAAAATCTTATCCAACCTAATATCATGTTTTTCAGTGGGAACCTTCAACACCTCTTGTTCAGGATAAAAAATTCCAATTTTACTAGCGAATGGATAATGAACTAAAAAATTATCATAATATCCTCCCCCATAGCCCAAGCGATAATTGTTATTATCAAAAGCTAATCCAGGAACAATAATTAAGTCGAAATTACCTTTATACTCCTTTGAGTTGGCTGGATGTGTGGTTCCAAACACTCCTTTTTCTATATCAGTTAATGAAGTTAATATCCTATTTTCAAGTTGATATTTTGGTAATGTTTTTGGGATAACAATTGTAATATTCTTTTGCAATAAGTTTTTCAAAAGAGGAGAAATGTTAATTTCTTTCCCCATTGGTAAATAAGCATGAACTATTTTATAATTATTGGTCTCAATAATATTTTCAAGTTCATTACAAATCCATAAATCATACTTCTTTTTATAATTGTTATCTAATTTAGCTCTTTTAACAAGCATTTCCTTACGCAAATCTTTTTTTTGTTTTATGATCTCAATAATAGGAAGTTAAATATTTATTTTTCAACAAATATAATTTTTATTTCGGATATTTTTGTCCGAATTAAAAATGTTATTTAGATTTGCTCTAAATAATAAAGAGAAAAATGTTTTCAAAAACTTGTGAATATGGTATAAAAGCTGCCATTTATATTGCTGGTAGCTCTAAAGAAGGAAAAAGAGTACGATTAAAAGACATTGCCTCAAACATTGATTCCCCAGAAGCATTTACAGCAAAAATTCTTCAATTATTAGCAAAAAATAATATAATAGATTCTATCAAAGGGCCAACAGGTGGTTTTGAGATAAATGAAGAAAAAATGAAATCCATTATGCTTAATGAAATAGTGTTAGCTATAGATGGAGACAAAATCTATAATGGCTGCGGATTAGGTTTACATAAATGTAATGCAAAAAAGCCATGCCCCTTACATGATAAGTTTCAACTAATAAGGGATGATTTGAAAAAAATGTTAATTACTACTTCATTATATAGCCTTTCAGAAGGTTTAACGGAAGGAATTGTTTGGTTAAAAAGATAATTTTTTAAGTTTATTTAAGATATAAAGGTATTAAATTCCT
>JAGQZT010000032.1 GCA_020435335.1 Flavobacteriales bacterium
GAAGGCGGGAACCCTTATATTCATAGGGTTCCCACTGCTGTAAAATATTCCAACCTGGTGTTGAAAAGAGGGCTGGTACCTAAAAATTCTCCGGTAGCCAAATGGTGTATGGATCCGATCGGCGGACTCTCTCTCGGGCCGGTTTCGCTAACAGAAACCATCACGACAAAAAATATTGTGGTACAACTGCTCGATGAAAACGGAACCCCGCTGAAGTCGTGGAGCTTCGTAAATGCCTGGCCGGTAAAATGGTCGATTTCCGATTTCAACTCCATGAACAATGAAATAGCCATAGAAACGCTGGAGTTTGCCTACAGCTATTTTAAAGTAATGTAATTCAGGGAACCATGGCCATTGAGATCAGAGAATTAGTTATTCGTGTAAAAATCGAGGAAGGAACTCCTAACCGGAGTAAAGACATTGATGTTGAAAAAATCAGGCAATCCATCCTGAAAGAATGCAAACGGGAAATCAAGCGGGAACTCAGTAAAAAGAACGAGCGTTAAGATGCACGACCGGTTAAAAATAGCAGCTTTTAAAGATAATAAATACTCTTTGCCACCCCAAATGGCAACCGTTGTATTTATTAACCCGGCTTCCTATACCCATGAGCATAAGGTGAACTACAATGAGGATGTTCCGATCGGTGCTCCCGGTACGCCGCTTATGTTTAAGGGAATTTCCCCCGAAACCATTTCTTTCGATATTTATTTTGATGCTACAGGAGCCATAGATGCTCCGAAATTAATGCCCGTGAACAAACTCCCCATCGGGGCACAGATCACCTTATTCAAGAAAGTGTGTTTTACCTATAACGGGGATATTCATGAGCCCAATTACCTGATCCTCAACTGGGGATCCCTCGTATTTAAATGTAAACTTTCGTCCCTGAGGGTCGAGTATACCCTGTTCCAGAAAAACGGCATACCGCTCCGGGCAAAAGCATCCTGCACGTTCATTAAAGCTATAGATGCAGATACCCTGGCCAAAGAGGCCAACAACAAATCACCCGACCTAACCCATTTGATTGAGGTCAAACAAGGAGACACCCTTCCGCTCATTTGCAACAGGGTGTACGGCGATCCGAGCTATTACATCGAGGTTGCCAAATACAATAACATCGTGAATTTCAGAAACCTGGTGCCGGGTACCAAATTATACCTGCCACCGATAAAATAGAAGTATGCCCGTATCACCATTAGTCGAAGAAACCAATGTGTTTTCATACACCATACTTTCGGGAGGAAGTGAAATTCCGAATACCTGTGAAATCAATTCCATCAACATTACGATGGAAATCAATATGATCAGCAGTGCCGAAATCTCGCTCCGTGACGGAAGTGCAGCGGGTCAAACCTTCGAAGTGACCGATTCGGACACCTTTAAACCCGGAACGGAAATAGAGATTAAATTGGGGTACCAATCTAAGAACGACAGTATTTTTAAAGGTGTTGTGCTTTCCGAAAGCATCTCCGTTAGCGACGGAGGAACGTCATTGAGGGTTTACTGTAAAGACAAATCCGATGTGCTGACCAAGAACAATGAAACCGCAAACTATGTCAAGAAAAAAGACAGTGAAATCATTGAGTCGATCATCAGTGCAGCCGGATTAACCGCAGACGTAACGGCAACAACGGTTGTACGTGAGGAGGTGAACAAACCCCAGCAATCGGATTGGGATTTTATTTGTGAACTCGCCGAAAAAAACGGGATGGTGATCATTACGGATGCCGGGAAAGTGACCGTTACGAAGCCTGATCTATCCACCGATCCGGCACTTCAGATCCAGTTCGGCTACGACATGCTTGATTTTGATACCGAAATTAATTCGGCCGACCAGTATTCGGGAGTTAAATGCAGCGGATGGGATATTGCCACACTGAAAAGGATCGAGGCAACGGCATCGGAGCCTACCGTTAATGAAGAAGGAGATGAGGATGGTTCAGCACTTTCCGAAGCGTTGTCTGCCAACGTACTGGAGTTGAAATCGGCAGCAACCTACCAGCAGGATGAATTGCAGGCCTGGGCAGATGCTACCTTACTCCGGATCCGGCTGTCCCGTTTCCAGGGATCGGTATCCTTTCATGGTTCAGCCAAGGCAAAAGTAAATTCCCTGATTAAACTGATGGGGCTAAGCGACCGGTTTAACGGGAATTCCTACATATCGGGGATCAAACATTCCGTGAGCCCGGGAAACTGGCAAACCACGGCTACCATCGGTATGTCGCAGGAATCATTCCGGGAAAAGAACAGCCTGACAACTCCCGGTAACATAAGCAGCACCAAAGGAGCCCTGATGCACGGACTCCAGACAGGCATTGTAAAAAAAATCAATGAAGACCCCGATAATTTATTCCGGGTGCAGATCCAGATTCCGATCTTGGGAGACAATAGCGAACCGGTTTGGGCCAGGCTGGCTACTTTCTATGCAGGGAACCAGTTCGGTGCCTATTTCATGCCTGAAGTGGGTGATGAGGTAATTCTCGGTTTTATGGATGATGTTCCGTCCGATCCGGTTATTTTGGGAAGTGTGTTCAGTAAAACAATTGCCGCACCGGAAACTCCGGACGAGAAGAACACCATCAAAACGCTGATCACCCAAAGTAAGCTGCAACTCAAATTTGATGATGAGAACAAGGTGATTACCGTGCTTACGCCGGGAGGAAATACCGTGGTGATGAGTGACAAGGATAAAGGGATTACCGTAACGGATCAAAACAATAACAAAATAGAAATGAACGACAGTGGCATTACGCTTACGGATAAAAGCAGCAACAAGATTGAGATGAGCAGCAGCGGGATCACCATAGAAAGCCAGTCGGGCCTTACTTTAAAAGCCTCTCAGGAATTGCAGGCTCAGGGGATGAGTGTGGAATTAAGCGGTGATCAGTCGGCAACTCTAAAAGGCAATTCGGAATGCGAGGTATCCAGTAGCGGGCAAACCAGTGTAAAAGGATCAATGGTAATGATAAATTAATTATGGCAATAGACGATTCATTTTTAGGGCGGGGGTGGAGTTTTCCTCCGACATTCAATAACACCACCACCATGAGTGTGGAAATGGTGGAGAAAGAGCAGGATATTCAGCAATCACTCGAAATACTCCTGAACACGACCCGTGGGGAGCGTATCATGTTGCCCGGTTACGGTTGTGACCTGATGACCTTTCTTTTTGAATCCGTCAACGATTCTAAAATGCACCTGTTGAAAGAGATCATACGTTCGGCCATCATTACCTATGAACCCCGGATCGAACTGAATGATGTTATCGTAGATTATTCCGATTACCTCGACGGGATCATCCGGATTCAGTTGGATTATACGATAACCACAACCAACACGCGCTTTAACCTGGTGTTCCCGTACTACAAGGTTGAAGGAACCAACATCCCGCAGCTGTACCATAAGCAGATCACCCAAAGCATTGTGGCACCCGATGAAAGTGTATTATGATAGAACGAAGAAAAGGAACCATAAGAGACCAGCGGTCGGACGCTAATTTGCTGGATACGCCCTTCCGGATCGATCAACGATCGTTCGGGGAGCTGATGGGGTATATGGCTTCTTTTCTCGACCGGGTTAATTATTATGACCTTCAGAATAATCTCAGTAACGATACGAACTGGAGGAACTTCATCGAAAACGATCCGATCATTTTTATGGTGCTTGTCGTTAATGAGCCGTTAACGGATCTTGAGCAGCTTGCAACTACTTTGGGAGAAACCAAAGATCTTCATGCCGACAATGCCAATGCTGTTAAGGTCCTGCTGAACTGGTATGATAAAATAGAGCAGTGGTATGAGGTTTTAATGAACCTGAACCAGTTGCGTTTGGCCAATAAATTGAAAAATGTACTGGTCGATGTACTCGAAAACCCCAGAAGCAGTCTGATGTTGTATCAGCAAAAGCTGTCGCAACAACAGGGTAAAGACGCATCGCAAGGGATGTCGCCGTTTACATTGCCCGTGCCACCAGCACCGTCGGCAGATATCAATCTGGGGAAGATCGTGCATACGTTTCAAAAAGTAATCATGCATATTCAGCAATTCACGTTTGAATACATCGAACAGAATGTTTACGGTCAGAATAACCACATGCCGAATAACGCCATGTACATTGCTTTTGCACTTCTGTTTAAACATGTTCAGGCTCAAATCAATACCCTTACACAGCGGCATCTGGACTTTTACTACAAGGATGTATTGCAGCAGCAAAAAAGACCTGGGTCCGCTACCAAAGCCGTAGTGAGTTTCAATTTATTGCCTAACATTTCGTATTCTCTGATTGACAAAGGAGCCCAGCTTTCCGCAGGGAAGTTATTCGGGAGCAAGAATGAAGTGGTGTTTGAGACGGAAAAACCACTCGTAGCATACCAAATGGAATTGATGGAAATGCAAACCCTGTTTTTCCATTCCTCCGCCTATATTCAGGTTGGCACGGATGAACCTACCATCTCTTCGGTATCCAAAAACAACCTGATTTCCGGAGGAAAAGACGTTAGTCAGACCGGCGAATGGTATGCTTTCGGGGCAGACAAGCAAAGCATTCAGGATACTCAAATTCATCCGGATGACGTAGCGGATATCGGATTTATTCTGGGCTCATCGGTACTGTTTCTGAGTGAGGGGAAAAGGGAAATCAGCATTCGGGTCAATATGAATCCGGAATCGGCTCAAAATACCTTTTGGAAGCTGCTGAATCAGGTAAAAACCAACAGGAAGATCGGAATGGATATAGCGGTAGCCGACGTATTTGATCAAAGCCTGAAAATTGCCTACACCACAAAAAAAGGATGGGTGAATTTCGATGATTATTCCATCGGATATAACGAAACGGATAACTATTTTACAATCAACCTGGTTCTGGAGAATTCGGATCCGGCACTGGAAATGGCTCCAGCAGACACCGAACAGTTGAAATGGCCTTCCATCAAAGTGGAGCTGAATGAGTATGCGCCGGTGTATTTGTATTCTTTCTGGAAAGGGCTGGAAATAAACACCATAGATATCGATGTGCATGTGGATCGGGTCAGAAATCTTTCCATCTACAACAACATCGGAAAAATAGCTTTGGGTAAGGCATTCGACCTTTTCGGACCTTTTCCAGCTCTAGGATCATACCTGATGGTCGGAAAGAGCGAGTTCTTTAAGAAACGGATGACTTCTCTAACGGTACACCTCGATTGGGCAGGGCTTCCGGACGATTACGGTGGATTTGATACGTATTATAATGGTTATCCCGAAATGATCGGTAATGATTCTTTTGTTGTTCAGGTAACCGCCTTGTCGGATAATTTCTGGTTGCCGGCCGATTTAAATCAGGCACCTTCATTCAATCTTTTTTCGGTAAATCCCGCTGTTACGCCGGAAGGTTACGAAAGCGTGCAGCTAAGCAACACAACGGATATCGCGATCGAAGAATTCAGCGAATTCGGATCGGTGCAGGATTTTAATTTGCAGGATCCTTTAAAGTATGAAATAACCTCTCAGAGCGGGTTCATTAAATTTACGCTGACCGCACCGAAATTCGGGTTTGCCAGTGAGCTCTACCAGAAAGAGTATGTGGAAGTAGCCACATTCAATGCAAAAAACAAAAAAGTACAACTTCCATATCCCAACAAACCGTATATTCCTAAAGTGAGTGGCATCTCGGTAGATTACGCGGCCTCCGATACCCTCATTTTTAATGAAGAATTTTCAAAATCAGCATTATCTGCAGAGAATTCGGCCGAGTTTATCCACATTACGCCTTTCGGTGTGGAAGAAATTATTACGGATCAAAATGCTTCAAAGAATACACTGGTTTGTGATTATCAACAAGAAGGATATCTGTATCTGGGTCTTAAAGGGATCAAAAATAACACAACCGTTTCCGTTTATTTTGATTTGCTGCAATCCAGCACGGGAGTAAACATCACTAAAGGAGGACTTAACTGGGAGTATTTTCAGGTTAACCGATGGGTGCCATTCGATGGTGGAAATATTATCCAGGATAACACCAATGGGTTTATTAAGTCGGGAATCATTGAGTTTCTCCTTCCGACAGTGGAAGGTATAGGAACTGCAGGGCATCAGATGTTGTATTGGATCCGGATTTCAACACCTCAAAACGCAGCTTATTATCCGAGAATTAAAGGAGTCTATTTGAACGCAGTTGAAGCTGTCTGTATGAGTACCGATCCGCTTGTTATTGGCCAGGAAATTCCTGCAGGCTCCATCAATAAGCTGGTAACCAAATATCCCGATGTTCAAAAGGTAGTTCAGCCTGCCATTTCATATGGAGGAGAGTTGGAAGAAGCGGATAGCCGGTTTTATGCGGCTGTGAGTGAACGCCTGCGGCATAAAGGGAGGGTGGTATCGATCTGGGATTACGAACGGCTCATTTTGCAGCGGTTCAATGAAGTCAGGGTTGTGAAATGCACCAACTTTGATCAATCATTCAAGCCTGTTCCCGGCCATGTTAAAGTGGTTGTGCTCAGTACCAACTGGAACAACGAAGAACGCCATTATTTTGATCGCGACAAGCTGGATGAAATGGAAGCTTTCCTTCAGCAATTGTCCAGCCCATTCGTTAGTATCAGGGTTATTAATCCCGCAGTGGAGTATCTACTGGCCAATTGTGTGGTGGAATTTAAGCCGGAAGACAACGGCGGATATTACCTGAATCTGTTAAATCAGGCCATCTCCGACTTCTTGTCGCCTATTTCAAGTATCGACAACGGTCAGGGAGGAATAGGAGGAAGTGTCGTTCCTACGATGCTAATGAGTTTCCTGGAAAATTTACCCTACGTGGAAACCATCAAAAAATTAACCATCGAGCACATTGTCCGGAATGGAGAGAACGACTATTCACTGGGCGTGTTTAAAGATGGAGCTGAAATCAAAACAACCACGCCGTGGTCCATCCTGTCTCCGGTGAACCAGCACCACGTGGTGAGCGTGGTGAGTGATAACCAGCCTCACAACGAATTGGAAGTGGGACTGGGCAATATGGAAATAGGCCTGGATTTGATCCTGGGCGAAAAAAATGTAGATGTTACAATAAGCCAGGCATTGGCATTGCAACCGGTAGAAACTACCAGGCCAAAGCATGATGCAATCCTGGTGTTTAAAAATAAATTATAAGATTATGGGGGATAAACCTTTAAACAGAGCCAGTTTGAAATCCATTTTCAGCAATGGAAGCAGGCCCAGCGAGAATAACTTCGGGAGCCTGATCGATTCAATGGTCAATAAAGTAGATGATGGCATTTCCAAAAACCTCAAAGACGGCTTGATCCTTTCTCCCGAAGGAGATGAATCGGACCGTCTGGTGAGTTTTTATAAAAACATTCAGGATGATCTGCCACAGTGGGGAATTGAACTGACACAAGAGGGACAACAGGGGCTGGGAATTTCGGAACCGGTTAGTCCGACCGAAACGGCAACGCGGCTTTTCTTCGAAAAAGGCGGGAATATCGGGGTCAATACCAATCAACCTAAAACCACTCTGGAGGTAAACGGCATCCTGGGAGCTTCCAGCCGGGTAGGAACGTATGAACTCTCCACCGTCCCTGCGGATGGTTCCTGGCACGATGTAATCACCAACCTGAACGGTTGCTGTGCATTCGAAATCGTCGCTCAGGTAGGTAAAGAAAAGACCGGTAAGTATGCTTTGGTTCACGCCGTTGCCCTGAGTACATTCGGCCGGTCACGAAGCAAGATCAGCACGACACAGGCACACTACGGATGGTGGTGGAATAAAATTGCCATACGCTGGTCGGGAACCACATATAATTATTCCCTGCAAATCCGGACCCGTTCCAATTACGGTGCAGGACAACAAATTAAGTTTCACATTACTAAGATGTGGGACAATGAAATCATGGAGCTTTTTAATGCGCAAAATTGATGGCGGAAGAGCAAAGCTTAGGCTACATACAGAAGAAAACCAAAGGTTCGGGAGAATATGAAGACCTGCACCGCGAAGGCATTGAAATGCTGCAAACGCTTTCCGGAGCCAGGTGGACGGATTTCAACGAGCATGATCCGGGAGTCACCATCCTGGAGAACCTGG
Source organism: Flavobacteriales bacterium (assembly GCA_020435335.1). Taxonomy (GTDB): domain Bacteria; phylum Bacteroidota; class Bacteroidia; order Flavobacteriales_E; family Vicingaceae. The sequence goes on from JAGQZT010000032.1 coordinate 8,056, forward strand.
CCTATACGCTGACCGATCTGTCCTACAAAACGAGCCGGCCCATCGCGGATATTCTGGTAGAATCAAAAGGCGATAAACTGGTTTCGGGCGACAACGGGTTCTTTATTCCTTCCGAAATTTTAACGACCAATCCGATCACCATGAATGATTTCCGGAAGGTTTTGATCGATGGTATCACGAATGTCAAGAATGTCTGGATCGGATCTCAGGATGGTATTTTTGTTGATTCGGATGAAGGGAACCCCCAGCGGAATATTAAGGGCCTTTACCACATCTTTGTGGAAATGTATGAGTATGCATCCGATCCGACAGCCTTGCAGGACGAAGAGAACCGGATTAAAAAAGCGGTAAGAAAGTTATTCCATGCTCATCGTAATTTGTGTGAAGATCTTTATGATGTAACGATCTATAAGCCCTTTCCACTTCAGTTGGTGTTGAAGCTGACCCTGAGCGAGATGGTGAATGGAGAGGAAATATTCGCTAACATTTTTTACAAGATGAGCGATTACCTCACTCATGAGGTCCGGTTCTATTCGTTATGGGAGCTCCAGCGTGATCAGGAAAACGTGAATACGATCTTTAACGGTCCGGCACTCCAAAATGGATTCATCAATGATGCGGAACTGAAGGAGAAACTACTCAAAATTGTGCCATCGGATATCGTCAAAATAATCGCAAAGCAAGCCGGAGTGACGAGTGTCGATTTTTTTGAACTGATCTATACGGATGCCGACAACAAACCGACACCGGTACCGGAAGAAGGGCTCGTTATTCCTTCTGATTGCTCCCCGCTTTTAATCTTTCCGGAAAACAGCAACAGCCTGATGTTACAACACGACGGGGTGAAATTTAGCCTGGATTTGAGTGAGGTTAAAAAGCAGCTGGCCTATGTTCAGGCGATGAATTACGGAAGCTTCAAATCCATTTCCCAATCGTTTAACACCATTCATATACCCGAAGGGCAACCTCTTGATCTGTCGGCTTATTATTCGATCCGCCAGCAGTTTCCGGCACATTACGGGATTGGTGAATACGGGTTGCCTACCGGGCTCCCCGCGAAACGTTATGCCCAGGCCAACCAGTTGAAAGCCTATTTGCTTCCTTTTGATCAGTTAATGACCAATTTTCTGGCGCAACTGACCAACCTGTATCAAATTTTCAATACGCAGGATGCCGGATTAAACTCTTATTTCTATCAGGAGTTGAGCGATATGCCGGAGCTGGTTAACCTGATCAAAACGAATGAGTACGAGCATCCTGAGGATAGCCTTGAAACCTGGTCTCAGACATTACAGACATTAAATGCCCGTTACGACGGACAGGCTCTTCAGCGTTTAAACCAGGTGGCAGATCATTTGCTGTCCAGATTCGGTGAGCAGTTTCCGACCTATTCTCTTCGTAAAATACACATCAATTGCTACGGTAAAAAACTAACCACGGAGAAGTTTGAAGATGAACTCCTGCATGGGAAACGAACATTGATATCCAATTATGCCCAACTAAGCTATAACCGGGCGAAAGCCTATGACTACACGCAAGGCTTAAGCATAGCAACAAAAGAGGAACTGGAAAAATCCCGGGATATCATCACCCCCGGGATCGTACAGAAGATGGCCATCCTTATGGGGATTAAAAACTATAAGACCCGTTTTTTGTCTAAAGTGATTGCTGATTCCGGGATTAAAATTTACCAGAAAAAGGAGGGGATGGAGATCATCAGCGAGAAACTCGAAATTGTTTACTCGAAAACGGACATGGAAGTTGTGACGGTGGACGACATCGTAATTATTGATGAAAATGTGGAGAATCTGAGGGATTCTTTTTACTACATCGGACAGTCCGGAAGTATTCTGAAAGATGTACTAAGCAACGGGGTAAAGGCAGAGCATTACCAGATCAGGCCCACCGACAGCGATAAGAAAAAAGCATACTATGTACTGTATACGGGAGGCAAGCAACCCAGTGTTGTTCATGTAACCGATACGGAAGACGAAGCCATGCAATCCATCAATTACTGTATCGAATTTTTATTGGCACTCAACCAAAAAAGCGAAGGCCTTTACATGATCGAACATTTGCTCCTGGCTCCTCCTTATCATGGCAACTATTTCGGTTTTTCCGTGTCTCTGCCACTGCAGGGAGGAAAGCCGGTGGAGTTTGTTCAGGCCAAACTGCAGTCTAATAACGACAGGAATACGAGCATAAATACGTTGTCGAAGCAATTAACAGCAGGGGGTTCTCTGCAACTGAAAGTCCTTGAAGTGGAAGACCGTTACGTGGTCGCCATTTTTACCCGTCAGGGTGAACAATTGGCCGTATCTTCCGAATCCTACGCAGAAAAACATACCGCCATGGAAAAGAAAGAGCGACTGAAACATCAGATCGGGTTGTACTCCCCCGGACAATTTAACGGTCAGTTTTGTTGTTATGCGCATTACGGGGAAAACAAGGTGGATGAGACCTTCTTCTCGTTCCGGATGAGTTTTGTTTTACCTTCCTGGCCGGTGCGTTTTCAGGATCCGAACTTCAGAACGAAACTGGACAATATCATTTATCAGCAGGCACCTATTCACCTGGCTTTTACCACCTATTGGCTGGAACTTATGGACATGATAGAATTCGAGACCGCTTTTTACAAATGGATAGCCCTGGTAGCAAATAATATCCACGCAGAACAACAAATGAACGCGGCTTATGACCTGATAACCAAAATACAACAGTACGATCAGCAACATGTTGGAAGCTAAGGCGGAACATATCATCAAAGCGCAACGTTATCAGGTAACCCTGGATCAGGAGGCTGAAGCACACCGGATACAATCCGAAATCAGTGTAGCACAGAATGCGAGAGTTTCAGCGATGCTCGACCGGGTACTCACTCAGTTCTCGAACAACGACAGCATTTACTGCTTCGACCGGATAGAACTGGACCTGGGAAGAATCAGCAAGACAAATTTCGAAAACCTGCTGGTAGCCGGAATTGAAGAGGAATTAATCCGATTTTTAAGTGCCGCTATCCGCGAAGACGGCACGCTTCGTACCGGGAAAATGATTGTTTTGAACGACCGGAAACTGGAGCAGTTTAAATACTTTTTGCTGAACGGACATTTTAACTGGCAGGCCGGAGCATCCCGGTCGCCCGCCGGTTTGTTAAAGAGTCTCGCCGCAGAAAACCAGGCAGGACTCGTGGATCTGCTTAAGGAATACGGTAAAAACGCGGCTGTAAGGAAGCGATTGATCTATCAGTTTGATGAAGAACCGCTTGAACGCATCGTGGAGGTTGTTGCAAAAACGGAAAGCACTTACATCATTGCCTACAAGCGCAGCATCATAGAGCAACAACGTAAGCATCATCTTGTTGAAACCGAATTGATGACGTTCAGGAATGCGGTTTGGGAAGTTATCCTGGCTTATCTGTTTGTTGAAACGAATTCCTATTACAACAGAAAAAATTTCCTTCACTTTTTGATTCAAAAGATCGCCCAAAAATACAGGTTGACCTACGCAGCATTGCTTGATGTGTTGGTAAAGGGGGTTGATCTGGAGCAAAAAGGAGGGAATCAATTGGAATTTAAAAAGATCATCCTTGAACTCCGGACAGAAGAGCAAATAAAACGAACAGATAAAATACCGGTTGTTGCTAATGATCAGGATTCTCCCAGGTATTGGATCAGTGAAATCGACCATTACATGCGGACAGGGATTTTTCATCCGGGGAATCCATGGCGTTCGAGGCTGTTTTTTAATAGAAAAATGGATGAACTGATCGAAAATTCTCAGCATGCGCTGATTCGTGTGGCAGATGAATGGATTCGCTCACCGGAGAAAATAACACGATTACTGATCCTAATCGACGATCCGGTATTGAACGGGTTAACGGGGATCATGGAAACGAATAGCATTCGGTCGGGCAATGATTTTTTCTCGAACCTGGATAAACACAGAACTCGCTTGTCGGCAACCTCAAGGGCAGTATGGATTCAATTGCAGCAAAAAAAGGGCCGCCTGCTCTTCATCACGATTCGGGCCGGGGTAGAGTATACGGATGTGGTTCCGGCTTTACTGGAAACCATGTGTCAGGAGTTTGGGAGCAGAGCTGAAGGATTGATGTTATTGTTGGAGGAATTACGGGATCATCTGCCTGCTAAACAACAGAAACAGATCGATCGTTTTCTTTCCGGAAAAGCATCAATACGGAAAGATCAGCCGTTAATGGCAAAAAAACACCTGGATCAGTTCGCCGCTTCCGTGCTTGAGTTCACGAAGACCGCAGAAGCCGGTTTATGGATCGATTGGCTCGGAATCCGGTTGGAGGAATGGAGCAAGTTGACCGGGTTAAAAAGACAGGAGATCCTGAATGCATTGAGAAAAAAGCTTGCCCAAAGGATGGCGCCTCCCAGGGTGCTGACCCTTTTTGAACAGGCCGGACCCGGTAAGCCGGCGAAGCAAGGAAAAGCAAGTTCAGTTCCGGACTACTCTCCCTTAATTCTGCAGGCTCTTGAGGAAGTACTGATTCAAAACATAAGTGCGGAACTGCTCTTTTCCGAATGGGTCAAAGAAGTCTTGGAATTGCTTCAAAAGAAAGCAAAATTATACCGTATTCCGCTTGATGGTTTGATGAAGGCTTTGATGGTTCACATAGCCGGGAAGACTGAAATGCAGGACGTGTACAAGCAACTTAAGCGGTTGCAGGCCTCATCATTCTATTCCGAATTCCTGCAGCAGCTAACACAGGATGAAGCGGATCCGGAACGTGCAAACAAGGTGGAATATGCCTTGCTTGAAGGCATGCTGCCCTGGTGGGATGCTACTTACATGGCTGATGATTTTAATGCTGATTTTTCATTGATCTGGAAAACTGCTTCAGGGCGTACAAAGCTTATTAAATTACTTCTGAAATCCGAACGGAAAAAAGCGTGGCTCCACATGCTTAATCCAACAAACCTGGCAAAGGTTTGGAAAGAACTGGATCGTTCATCGTCCGGCTCAAACGGCAGACTGGCAGAACGGATCGATTACCTGCTGATCAATCAGCTCCTGCCTGCCGGTATAATCACCAGGCAGCAATACCGGCAATTGAGTGAACGATTTCAGGAGATATTTCTGGAAAGAAAATCGGTGTCGGCAACCGAAGAGGCGATTCTGAAGGGATTCACAAAATGGCTTGGGATAACCGGTGTGCTGCACTATAAAAGCATGGAATACCTCGTAGCCGAATTGGTGCCGGCGAAAAAGGTGCTGAAAATGAAGCCTCAAGCCGCCAGCATGACTTCGGTGAAACAGTTTTTGGATCGGCATCCGCTCAGCAATCAGTGGGAAAACAGGCCGCTGCGGGTTCAATTGGAAAGGATGTTGCAGGCAGCACCCGATGAACTGAATCACCTGCTAAACCGCGAAGAGTTGAGGATAAGTCTCATCGCCCAGTTGGAAGAAAAAGAATTGCAGGAGTTTATTCACCGGCGTTTGAATGCGAATCAGCAGCGGTTCTTTACGGAATCCCTCACTGTTATAGAGGCTGTCGTGGGGATTATCTCCTGGAAAGAATCGGAAGCATTGAAAAAACGATTTTACCAGCTGTTGCTTTTGAGGTGGAGTGCCGGAGGTTTTTCTTCCTGGTCGGAAAGTGACTGGGGAGAGCTATTCTTGCGCAGCCTGGAACAGACTCTCGGTAAGAACAAGAGCAGGGAGGTGTTGGTAAAGACGGGGAGTCGCTTGCTGGCAAGGAGAGGCAATGATGCGGAAAGAGGTTTGGTGTTACTGGAGCAGCTTCATCTGATTATCCGGCATGATGAAACGGAAGCAGCCTCAAAAGAGAAAAAAGAAGATCGGGATTATCGTAAACTCGGGGAGGAAACACCAAGAGAATTTCTCGATCCGATTTTTGTCAGCCATGCAGGATTGATTATTCTGGCGCCCTACCTGGGAATGCTGTTCGAACGTTGCGGGTTGATGCAGGGTGGTGAATTTATTGATGCTGAAAGCCGGGAGAAGGGCGTTCATTTACTGCATTACGCAGCAACAGGGACAACCGGGTCCGGAGAGCATGAGCAGGTTGTCGGTAAGGTACTGTGCGGTTTGGGAATTTCCGATCCGGTAGACAGGCAGGTTGTTTTGAGTGAGCAGGATCAGGATACGGTAAATGGTATGCTAACGGCAATAACCCAGCAATGGCAACCCCTGAACGGTACATCAATCGAAGGTTTACAGGTGTCGTTTCTTCAGCGGGAAGGAAAACTGGAAGAGGAAGAGGAACAATATTTTATGAAAGTAGAGCAGAAGGCATTTGATATGTTGTTGGATCAGATTTCCTGGAACATCACTAAAATTAAGTTAAGTTGGATGAAAAAAGTATTGATTATAGAATGGAGATAGTATACGAATCGGCTCAGGTCATACAAAATGAAATCCGTTGGTTCGAGCGGGTAGTGGATACAGCCTTAACGCTTTATTTTCAGAATGAAAGTGAGCATGAATCCGTTTATGCCCATCAGTCTCCCGATTTGGGCGATTCACAGGTCCCTTATGCCGAAGTGATCCGGTTGTTGGAGCTGACCTTTGAGGAGCGGATTCTGTTGATTTTAGCGCTGATACCCCACGTCAAGCCGCAGTGCCTTGATGTGTTTCTGATTAAAAACCAGAACCTGGATTGCGAATTCTCTGAATTCGGCGGGATAAAATCCAATTCAAGACACGGATTTTTACCAACCCTCGAAACGGCTTGTTTTATACTCGGAGGTTCGGAATTGACTGCCCGGTTTACTTTTTTAAGTGTAGTTAACAAAAGCCATGTGTTGTATCAGCGAGGCATATTGGATTATGATTCCGAGCTGGAATTTGGATTGAATCATCCCCTGATTTTATCCAACGAGTATCTTGGGTTATTCACAACGGGAAAGAAACATTTGCCCCAATACAGCACGAAGTTTCCTGCAAAAGAGATCACCACTAAATTGGATTGGGAAGACCTGATTGTTGATCAGAATGTGATGGAAGATTTGGCAGAGATCAAAGACTGGTTGCTGCATAGCGATCTGATTCTGAACGACTGGAAACTGGACCGTACGTTGAAACCGGGATTCAGGGTGCTGTTTTATGGCCCGCCGGGAACCGGAAAAACCATGGCAGCGTCATTGCTGGGCAAGGCAACCGGCCGACCGGTATTCCGGGTCGATCTTTCCATGGTGGTTTCCAAATACATCGGGGAAACCGAGAAAAACTTAGGGAAATTGTTTGATGAGGCCGAACATAAAGATTGGATCCTGTTCTTTGATGAGGCCGATGCCTTATTTGGAAAGCGGACATCAACGAAGGGGGCGAACGACAGGTATGCCAATCAGGAGGTGGCTTACTTGTTGCAACGGATCGAAGACTTTACCGGTTTGGTGGTACTGGCGACCAACATCCAGACCAACATTGATGAAGCATTTTCCAGGAGGTTTCAGAGTATGGTTCATTTTCCAAAACCCGGTAGAAAAGAACGAAAAATGTTGTGGGAGAGC